>JAIVHC010000098.1 GCA_020201305.1 Geobacteraceae bacterium | reverse complement strand
AAGATCTTATTGCCATACCAAGCGCTTCTGGACTCCCGCCTGCGCGGGAGTGACGTTAAAGGAAGAATGTCGCCAGATTCCCGGAACCGTCAAACTTTTTGGGTCCCCCAGCAAAGCTGGGGGGATTACTCTTTGTATTTACTTTGTGGTGATTCCCAAAGGGTGGATATAGCGGAGACAGAGTGGGTAATCAGATAACCTGGTAAACAGCGTCACTGCTACTTCTATTGAGCCTTAAAATTATGCTGAATATCTGCGCTGGATATTTGACATTCCTGTCTCCATCCCCGTATATATAGCGACCTTAATTCCCCGTTACAGCATTATTCAATTTGTACATAAAGGAGCATTGCATGCCACGCAGATTGCTCGGCAAAATCAAGGCTGAAACCCAGAGTCTTAAAGCCCATATAGCACTGCATGGGCCCTTCAAAATCGTTTTGTACCAGGTGGGCATTGCCTTTGGTGCCATCATATCTGCGTTCGGCTACAGCATGTTTATGGTACCGTTTAACCTCGCTGCCGGTGGCATCGGGGGGCTGGGGGTTATCGGAGCCCACTTTACCGGCTGGTCCCCGGGGATACTCTATTTACTGATGAACCTTCCACTCATGGTGCTGGGTTTCGTGCAATTGGGGCGTTTCAGGTTTCTGTTTTCGTGTATGCTCTCCATTGTAACCTTCTCTATTGCGGCAGATGCATTTACCGCCTTCATGCCGCGCAACATGCATACCTTTCCCATCACCCAGGATCTGCTTCTGAACTGTATCTACGGCGGGCTGTTCTTCGGACTCGGGATAGGAATCGTGTTCCGCTACGGGGGCAATTTCGGCGGCACGGTTATCCCGGCGCGGATTCTACACAATAAAACCGGCTATCCCTTGAGTCAGACCTTTTTCTACATCGATGGGGGGATCATCCTCCTGGCGGGATTTGTGTTCGGCTGGGAACTCGCGATGCTGGGGATGTTGTCTCTATTTGTGGGGGGAATGGCGACCGACTTTGTTATCGAAGGGGTGAGTCAGGTGCGCACCATCACCATTGTAAGCCAGAACCCCACCATGTTAAAGCATGCCATTCTCTCAGAACTTGGGCGCGGCATCAGCTACTGGGATGTCACGGGAGGATACTCGGATCGCAAATTCACCATGCTGTTCTGCACCATCACCCGTTCGCAGGTGCAGGATTTGAAAGCGATTGTGGCGGATAACGACCCTGATGCGTTTCTGGTGGTGGGGATTGCACAGCAGGCGCGTTGGCGCAGGAGGATATCCATGCATGTGCTGCTACGCGGATTGGTTGTTCTGCTGTTCCCCCTGCTGATGGGCGCATGCGAGAACCGCACCCTGCGTCCCGTAGAACCGGAAGGGGTGATTCTCGCCTTTGGCGACAGCCTCACCGCCGGAGTCGGGGCCGGAAAAGATGAGAGCTACCCGGCGGTGCTCGCGCAATTGAGCGCACGCAAGGTGATTAATGGAGGAAAATCGGGAGAGGTTACACCTGCGGGGCGCACCCGCCTGACCCAGATTATGGCTACGCACTCTCCCGATCTGCTTTTGTTGCTCGAAGGGGGCAACGATATTCTGCGTAACCGCGATCTACATCAGACTAAGGCCCATCTGGGAGCGATGATCGAATATGCACACGCCAATGGAGTCGAAGTGGTACTCATCGGCGTGCCGGAGAAAAATCTATTTTCCCGCGTGGCGCCCATTTACGCAGAACTGGCACAGGAGTACGAGGTGGTGTTCATCCCCGATCTGGTGTCGGATCTGCTGCGCAATCCGGAATACAAATCAGATCGGGTACATCTGAACGCTACAGGCTACCGCGCCATGGCGGAGGAGATTTACACGCTGCTGCGCAAGCATGGGGCGTTGGAGTAAAAATCAGTCTATCCCCAGAGAGGTCATTTTCTTGCGCAGGGTATTGCGATTGATCCCCAGAATCTTCGCCGCCTTCACCTGGTTGCCCCGTACGCGTTGCAGGGCGATCTCCAGCAATGGCTTTTCCACCTGCCTGATCACCGTCGAATACAGATCGTCGAGTTCTTCAAGCTCCAGCCTTGCCAGGGATGCTTCAAGCTTCTCTCTGACTACATGCTCAAGGGAGGTGGAATTCCTTTCAACCTCCGGTGCAGCACCGAGCCCCTTGAAATCGCCCGGGGTAAGCACCGAATCAGAGCTGAGGAGCGCTGCACGTTTGATAGTGTTTTCCAGCTCACGCACATTCCCCGGCCATGTATGCTGAGTTAACACCTCAAGCGCTTCGGGAGAACACACCTTGTTCTCCAGCCCGAAATCCTCCTGCGCGCGCTTCAGAAAAAACTCCGCCAGCAGCGCAATATCTCCCTCACGCTCGCGCAAAGGTGGCACATCAACATTTATTACATTCAAGCGGTAGAACAGATCCTCGCGGAATTGTTGCTCCTCCACAAGTTTCCCCAGATCTCTGTGGGTTGCGGCCACAATACGTACATCCAGAGACATGGCGCGGTTCCCGCCGGTGCGTGTAAGCTCCTTCTCCTGGAGTACGCGGAGCAACTTAGCCTGTAGATCCAGAGACATATCCCCTATTTCATCCAGAAACAGGGTTCCATCCTGGGCCTGTTCAAATTTTCCGCTTCGGCGCTCCACCGCACCGGTAAATGCCCCCCGCTCGTGCCCGAACAGTTCACTTTCAAGCAAATCATGCGGAATGGCAGCGCAGTTGAGAGCTACAAAAGGATTGGTGCTGCGCGGGCTGTTCATATGGATGGCGCGCGCAACCAGTTCCTTACCGGTGCCGCTTTCTCCAGTGACAAGAACGGTTACATTGGAAGCTACAACGCGCCCCAGGGTTTTATACAACTCCTGCATCGCTGCACTGGTGCCGAGAATACAGCGGGGGATGCGCTTCGAGACATCCTCGTCTTCGATCTGCGAGCGCAGTTGTTCAACCTGGCGCGACAGATTGGCGGTTTTCTGCGCTTTGAGGATAACCGCATCTATGGCACCGGGGTCGAACGGTTTGGTCAGATAGTCATAAGCACCGCGTTTCATGGCCTCCATAGCATTTTCCATGGAAGCCTCAGCGGTCATGATAACCACCAGCGTGTGTGGATGGCGCAGATGGAACTCGGTGAGAAGTTCGAGGCCATTGCTCCCGGGCATATTGACATCAAACAGGGCGAGATCGTAATGCCGGGTGGAAGCTAATTCACGCGCACCGGGTCCATCTTCGGCCATATCCACCTCAAAACCGCGGCGGCTCAGGTCAGAGGAGAGTATCCAGCGTATGCTTTCTTCATCATCGGCAATCAGTATCTTCTTTATTGGCATCCATCCGTCCTTATAATATTAGCATTGGGGATTAGCATTAGGTGTTAAGTGCCAGATTGCACAAAATATACGCAGCACACAACCCCGGTGCGCAAAAAAGAGGCAAAATGAGGTGTGTTTTCTGGGTTAAAGTCTTCCCCGCATCTCCTTACGTGCATATTTTATCCCCTCAAGTGCAGTGCCTGCTCGAGAACTTCAGCCCAAATTATCCATTGCCTCCTGTCACACAGGGCGCGGATATCCCGCAGTTTACCTCTTTATCAAGTGCAATATCGAGACCATAGCAGCAGAGCTCGCCAGGGCTTTATTAAGGGAATAATGTTTCGTGTAAAGCCCTCTTTATTTTAGCGTTGGTATAGAACCTGCTCTGAATCAGGTCACAAGAGGAGTATTCGGCTGAACCTCAAATGCACTATACAACGATAGGACTGAAGCAAAGATGAAAAACGCGTTAGTAGTGGATGACGAAC
>JAIVHC010000097.1 GCA_020201305.1 Geobacteraceae bacterium | reverse complement strand
GTTTTTCATGAAGCGCCCAACCAGCTCAGCAGCCAGGTGCTGTGCGTCAGCAGCGGAACCTCCATTGCCCATCACCAGCACCTTTCCTCCGGACCTGAAACAAGCGCATAAAAGTGCCGCGCATTCTTCGACCTGAGGTGCCATAGGAAGAAAAATCTCTTTAAACACCTCGATATGCCGACGAATATGCTTCTCTATACAGGCTTGCATAATATATCCCCTTCAACTTAATCTATAATTTTTTTGATGGAATCCAGCACATCCGCAACCCTGATGGATGTAGAACACTGGGCATCATATTCACATTGTTTCCGCAGGCACTTCGCACACGGCATAGGTGTCTGCAGACGGGTATGCCCCTCCCCTTCAGGACCGTTGCGCAGAGCATCTGTAGCACGATATATTGATACCGTAGGCGTTCCCACTGCAGCAGCTATATGCACCGGTCCGGTATCGCACCCGACTACCAAATCTGCACGCGCAAGTAACGCAGCTAGTTCCGGTAAAGAGACGCGGGGCCAAATAAGTACTTCTCCATTTACGTGATCGACATAATCGCGGATCTTTTCAGCCGCATCTAGTTCGTCGGAACTTCCCCATGTCAGAACCAAGCTTGTTTCGGGGCGCTGAATCAATTTTGCCGCCAACTGCTGCCACATGGATAGATGCCATAACTTGGTGTGCCAGGTTGTGCCATAGTGAAGGACAATCAGCGTATGATTGTCCCAGTCAAGCTGATCCATGTAGTGGTCGATCTGCTCTTTGTGCTCATCCGCTACATGCAAGGGGCCACAAAGATCGACACTATTCCCACCAGGGAGGGCTGCACGCACTACGGCAAGTGCGCGCCTGGCGACATGTTGATCCCTGGGGCCAGGTTGGATACGGTGTCGGGTCGCAAATACATTGGGCCATTCTGTTGCCCTGCAAATCAAATATACAGTCGTAATGCTGGCAGCGTAAACTTTTTACAAAGGTGCAGATTTGGCGCGCCATAGCTGCAAATGACATATTGCGCCATTCATGGGTGTTTACACGTATGACCTGATGGAGGAAAGGGTGGTTCTCGAGAATCGGAGCAAAGTTATCCTCAACCAGCCAGTCAATGTGCGCATCGGGATGGATTTGCTTGATATAGCTGAGAACCGGCAACGCGTGAATGACATCACCAAGAGCACTGACTTTAACGATGAGAATTTTCATCTACTTTTTCCAGTTGTTCAATGGCAGCTGCAGTTACATCATCTGGAGTAATGTTTTTCATACAACGATGATCTGTCGGGCACTGACGCAACAGGCATGGAGCACACTCAACCCCTTTACGCACAATTCTAACCTTTTCCGATGCAGGGGAGGTGGTGGTATGATCTGTCGGGCCGAACACCGCCACAATAGGGACACCAAATGCCGCAGCTACATGCATAGGTCCGGAATCATTGGTAATAAGCAAACGACTTCCAGCAAGAAGTGCCATCATCTGGCGTACATCGGTCTTTCCGACCTTATTGATGCAGTCACACTGCATGAAGGCAGCTATATCTTCACCGATTTCACGCTCTCCGGGTCCGCCTGTAAGAAGGATCGTCGCTCCGTAGCGTTGCGCAAGAATATCTGCCACTGCCGCAAAACGCTCTGGGAACCAGCGCTTCGCCGAACCATAGGCAGCACCCGGATTAACCGCAATTACATTGTCGCTCTTTAGCGTAGTACGCGCCCATTCCCTTTCTGCATGGGTAATATGGAGGCATAGACTTGTATCCTGGGCTTTGAAACCCAGCCGCCGCAACAACGTGAGATAGTAATCAGTATGGTGCAGAGTTTTATCCGCCGGAGTCAGCCCTACCGGATCACTCAGTAACAAACGCCTGGCATCTGTAGGAAATCCAACGCGACACGGAATTCGTGCAGCGAATACAAGCAATGCGGCTTCAATAGCATTCTGCAACAATAACGCCGCATCAAACTTTTCTCTGCGCAACTCGAGCACCATGCGAAAAAACCCGCGAATGCCTCTATGTTTCCCCTTGCGCGCATAGACCAGTACACGGTCAATAGCTGGGTGATATTTAAACAGAGGCGCTACCAGAGGGTTGGTAAGCAACACAATTTCTGCATCAGGACATCCAGTGCGCAATGCCATCAACGCCGGGGTGGTCATGACAGCATCCCCGATCCAATTGGTGCCGCGCACCAGAATCTTGTTTGCCATATGTAGTTTATCCGTAGACATCAGAATGCGACCGCTTCATCCTGCAACATAAGAGGTATACCCTCCTTTACCGGATATGCGCACTTACATGCAGCACAATTCAGATAAGGTTGACCTTTGTTCTCCTGATAGAGCAGCGACCCTTTACATCTGGGGCATGCAAGTAAATCAACAGGCACGCTCATATGCATAGTCATGCCATCCCGAATCTCTACATCTATATCTTGCTGCATATTATTTACACTCCAGAAAGAACTGGTTTTCATCCGCCAATCCCGGATGAGGAAGAACTAACGCGCATCTTGCACTGTCAGCACATTCAATAGCGCCTGTTGCAGTTTTTCCTGTTCCAGTAGCTCAATTTCCAACGGTACGTAATAGCATGGAAGCGAAAACAACCCGAGATCGAGTTTCACTGCATCTTTTTCCGTGGTAATAAATGCCTCGGCTCCCTCACAACGGGTCAGAATATAGTGCACTTTCTCCGCTGTATAGGATACATGGTCAGCTAGGGGAACGGAAGTGAGTGGATATATACCATATCTGTGCAGAGATGCAAAAAAATCATCCGGATCTGCAATTCCCGCGAATGCACCGAGTCTTAAACGGGACAGTTCCTCTAAGGAAACCCTTGCTCCATTCAGATCTACAGCATAGGGGGCAAGACGATAGGATACACGCACCGTCTCCTTGGGCGTTGCAGACTCAAAAGAGAAATCGGGCATATCCACTGCGGAACTATACCGCGTCAGCAGAAGCATATCGGCACGCTGCAGCGCACTGCGAGGTTCGCGCATCAGTCCAGCAGGGAGAACATGGCCATTGCCCAGGGCGTTGCGCGCATCAAGCAGAACCAGATCTAGATCGCGAGCCAACGCTAGATGCTGAAACGCATCATCCAGGACAATGACATCAACCTCGTAGTGGCTCCGGATATAGCGCACACCATCTGCACGCCGCGGTGCCACCACCACGTAGGTTTCGGGATGGCGTAGCGCAAGGAGTACGGGTTCATCGCCATACGCTGCTGCGGCACGCGCTCGCCCATGTGGGGATTCAATCTCCACCTTGCGCGCCTTTGGCGCCTTTCCTGCTCCAGGAGAGGAAGCATAACCACGACTTATAACTGCGGTGCGATATCCTTGTTGGTGGAGGAAATCAAGGATCCAGCTCACCACCGGAGTTTTCCCGGTGCCACCCACAACCAGGTTTCCCACACAAACAACCGGCACATGTGCCCTACTTGTAGGGAAAACTCCACATCGATA
>JAIVHC010000096.1 GCA_020201305.1 Geobacteraceae bacterium | reverse complement strand
GCCTCCAACTGGTCGGAACGCCACGCCGCGTTTATCGCGGGTCTCGGCACCTTCGGTCTCTCAGATGGCCTCATTACCCGGCGGGGAAAAGCAGTGCGCTTTGGTTCTGTAGTGGCTAAAATCCCCCTTCCGGTAACTCCGCGTCCCTATGGTGACAACCACCACGCCTGGTGCCTGTGGTATGCCAGGCAAACGTGCGCTGCATGCGTCAAACGCTGCCCTATTGATGCCATCAACACCGCAGAAGGACACAACAAAGATGAGTGTTTCAAGTACATCCGCCAGGTTACGGCCCCCTACGTGCATGAACATTTCGACATGGGCGATACCCCTTGTGGTTTGTGCCAGGTAGGGATCCCGTGTGAATATCAGGCACCTCCGGCGTTGCTC
This sequence comes from Geobacteraceae bacterium, assembly GCA_020201305.1. Lineage (GTDB taxonomy): Bacteria > Desulfobacterota > Desulfuromonadia > Desulfuromonadales > Desulfuromonadaceae > JAIVHC01. Next base: position 2,177 of record JAIVHC010000096.1, on the reverse strand, counting down.
AGATAGGCAGGGACACGGCATGCCGTGTCCCTGCGTACATTTTTACTTACACTTCTGCCTCGCTTCCCTTTTGCACCTGCAGCGCCAGGGTGTCATTTTCCAGCACTACCTCCACCACACTGCCGTCGGTGATATCTCCGGCGATGATGCCACGCCCGATGCGGGTTTCCAGCTCATGCTGGAGGAATCTCTTAACCGGGCGCGCACCGAAGTGCGGATCGTAAGCACGCTCGCAGATATGCTGTTTCACCGCATCGGTAAGCCTGATCTCGATACGGCGTTCATCCAGCCGCCGCTGTACCTGCGCTACCTGGAGCTCGATGATCCGATCCAGTTCTTTGCGGGTCAGGGGACTGAAGAGAATGGTGTCATCAATACGGTTGAGAAATTCCGGGCGGAAGTGCTGCTGCAGGCGCTGATACACCTGCTTACGCGTCTCTTCACTGATCTGCCCTTCTCCCCCTTCGTCCTGCAGGAGAAATTCGGAGCCGAGGTTGGAGGTCATAATGATGACGGTATTCTTGAAATTCACCGTACGCCCGTGGCTATCGGTGACGCGCCCGTCGTCGAGGATCTGGAGCAGCACATTGAACACCTCGCTGTGCGCCTTTTCCACCTCATCGAGGAGCACGACGGAATAGGGTTTACGCCGCACCGCTTCGGTGAGCTGCCCCCCCTCTTCGTAGCCGACATAGCCCGGAGGAGCACCAATGAGACGGCTGACACTGAATTTTTCCATGTACTCCGACATGTCGATACGTACCATATGTTCTTCGCTGTCGAACAACGCCTGCGCCAGGGCGCGCGCAAGTTCGGTTTTCCCCACCCCGGTGGGGCCGAGGAACAGAAACGAGCCCATGGGGCGATTCGGATCCTTGATTCCGGCACGGGAGCGGATTACAGCATCAGCCACCGCCTGCACCGCCTCATCCTGGCCGATGACCCGTTCATGCAGATGTTGATCGAGTTTGAGGAGTTTCTCGCGCTCCCCTTCGAGGAGCCGCGTCAATGGGATACCGGTCCAGCGCGCTACAATGCCCGCGATCTCATCCGCGCCCACGCGCTCCTGCAGCAGCGTCTGCCCGTCCTCGCGCTGAGAGGCTTTTTCTTCGAGCTCTTTGAGCTGTTTTTCGAGTTCAGGCAGACGTCCGTGGCGCAGTTCCGCGGCACGATTTAGGTCGTAATTACGTTCCGCCACCTCAAGCTCATGGTTAGCAACCTCTATCTCCTTGCGCACTGCCTGCACCTTCTGCTGTGCATCCTTCTCAGTGCTCCACTGGGTTTTGAACGTATTTACAATGTGGCGCTGCTCCGCGAGTTCTTCCTGAATCGCCTGCAGGCGCTCCTTACTCGCCTTGTCCTTCTCCTTTTTCAACGCCGCCTCTTCTATCTCCAGTTGCATCACGCGGCGCGAGGCGTTGTCCATGGCTTCGGGCATGGAATCCATCTCCGTGCGGATCAGAGCGCACGCCTCATCCATCAGGTCAATGGCTTTATCCGGCAGAAAGCGATCCGAGATATATCGATCACTCAGGGTGGCCGCCGCCACCAGGGCCTGATCCTGGATCTGAACCCCATGATGGAGTTCAAAACGTTCCTTCAGGCCGCGCAGAATACTGATGCTCTCCTCCACACTCGGGGCATCCACCATCACCGGCTGGAAGCGACGTTCGAGGGCGGCATCCTTCTCAATGTGCTGGCGGTATTCATTCAGGGTGGTAGCGCCGATGCAGTGGAGCTCACCCCGAGCGAGCATGGGCTTGAGCATGTTCCCCGCGTCCATCGCACCTTCGGTCTTCCCTGCACCCACAATGGTATGGAGTTCATCGATGAAGAGCAGAATCCGCCCTTCACTACCCTTTATCTCCTGGAGTACCGCTTTGAGGCGTTCCTCGAACTCACCGCGATATTTGGCCCCCGCAACCAGGGCACCCATATCCAGGGAGAAGATGGTTTTATCCTTGAGCCCGTCAGGGACATCACCACGCACAATGCGCTGCGCCAGCCCTTCGACAATCGCGGTTTTTCCCACCCCCGGCTCCCCGATAAGGACGGGATTGTTCTTGGTCTTGCGTGACAGAATGCGGATCACGCGCCGGATCTCTTCCTCGCGCCCGATGACCGGATCAAGTTTCCCGTCCTGGGCCGCTTTGACCAGATCCATGCCGTACTTCTCC
>JAIVHC010000015.1:2147-12539 GCA_020201305.1 Geobacteraceae bacterium | reverse complement strand
GGTTCTACGCCAACTGGATAGCCATATGCGTAGTTACATACATCGCAGCCGGAAGGCGAGGCCCAGTGTGGGCCAGCGTAAGAAAGAGAATTATACTATCATTTTTTATGTTTGTCCAAACCTCTGATTTGTGTTGTGCAAAGGTGCAGAATAGTAGCATATCAGTATAACACCAGAAAACGCGGTTCACGTTATGCGGCGGATCTGATAGATTCAAGCCGTTGGGTAAGGGCTCGCATATTTTTAGCGCCCCTGCTCGAGTATGGAATCATTGCACCAGACGGGGAAAGAAGATTTACTTGATGGCGTCGCAAAAAGTCCGCCTTACGGTGTTACGGCGTTGTTTCAGGACCTCGACATACCAGATGTATGCCTTCGTCCCTGAAAAACCACCAGGCCTTGTAGGTCTAAATTTTTGCTTAGCCATCTTATGAGTTTTTGCGAAAACATCTTACTTAAACGCCTTACCAACAACATATGCCGCATTACAAACACCTACGGTATCTGTATCTAAGTTAAAACACAGCCAATTTTTCAACATGCAAAGGGGATAAAATCGTGAAAGGAATCAAAAAACTTTTAGGCCTGGCACTCCTTGGAGCCCTGGCCTTCGGCGCATACATGTATTTCCACGATACTAATGGGCCGGAATTAAGCTTCAGCCCCAACGCTGGTTACATCACGCGCAGTACACTTCTGCATCTGGAGCTGGAGGACAAATCCGGTCTTAAACATGCCAGCGTCGTCCTCACCCAGGGCGACAATGAATTCACCCTGCTGGACAAGGAATATCCTGCGGAGACCACAAGCGTGCATGAGGTAATCGAGCTGGATCCTAATCTGCAGGATGGTCCGGTTGAGATTACAATCAATACCACAGACCGCGCCTACTACCACTTCGGCAAAGGGAACAGCTCCGACGCTACCTATGCGTTGACACGCGACACCCGCGCGCCGATGGTTTCGGTAACCAGTAAAGCACACAATCTCAACTACGGTGGTGCAGGACTGATTGCGTACACCTCCTCTGAACCCCTTATCCGGTCACAGACACTATAAATATCAACGATCGTTTTCTGAACAGCAAGATGCCCCAATTTGAGCACATGTTCCCGGAAGCGCAGACTCCCCTGGATATCTTCCTGAAGGTCAACCGCGAACTGCGCCCCCAAAATCGCGCGTGGCTGGAGGAGATCGGCAGCAATACCCAGACATACCCCACCTGGGATCAGGCTTTTATCCGCCAGCCCAACACCGCCACCCGGGCAACCTTTGGCGATCGGCGTAAATACACCCATGCAGGCAAAACCATCGACACCCAGACCCATTTAGGGGTCGACCTCGCCTCGGTAGCTCAGGATCAGGTACAGGCATCCAATGATGGTACCGTGGTATTCACCGACTTCAGGGGAATCTACGGTAACTGCGTCATCATCGACCACGGCCTCGGCCTGCAGAGCCTGTATGCCCATTTAAGCAGCATCGAGGTCAGTGTGGGGGAGGAGATAGAGCGAGGTGACATCATCGGGCGCACTGGCTCTACTGGACTCGCAGGCGGGGATCACCTTCACTTCGGTATGATCATCTCCGGCACCCCGGTAAACCCCATCGAATGGTGGGATCAGAACTGGGTGCAAAATAACATCAGCAGCAAACTACCCCCGCGCTAAGCCCTCTCCTGTCTCAATCTACATCTTCGGTCCGGGTGCGTGCACATTCAAAAAAGCACGCACCCGGACCTCCCGCGCTCCCTGGCGACCTTGCCTGCCAATACACTCCTTTTATACACATATATTGCTTGTGCAATTCAGGCTAAAATATTCTTAATATTCAGTTGACTTTGTAACCATTTCTGCCATCCTCTAACACAACCATTGAGCCGGGCTAATGCTGCTCTGCTCAGCACTACATTGCCGCTATTTGGGCAATGTTACGAACATCTGCCGGAGGTGCGGGATCCCATGTCTGTATCTATGCAAGAGTTATTTTCTTTATTTCAGAGACATTTCGGGACCTGGGTCTATACCTTCCAGCCCGGGATTCTGAACTACAGTCCGGCATGGCTGGGAAATATTCTCGCTACGGATGAATCTGAAATCCGCTCTCCGCGCGCCTTTCTGCGTCTTGTGCATGTCCGGGATCGCGCCAAATTAATAAAAAAACTTCGCCTGCTCTGCCATGGCGACATTGCTAAGATCGAGTGTGAACTGCGTCTGGTGTGTGCAGATACCACAAACCACCGCATTGAAATCCGCGCTATTGCGGCTGAACGTGATGAACACGGCATCGCTACCTGTATCTGCGGCACAACCGCGAGTGTTCATGCGCGCACCCTGCAGGAAGAAGCCCTCTACGATTTATGTCAGAAACTGCAGTCCTCCGAAACCCGCTATCGCGCCCTCTTAAATGATGCCAAGAGCCCCATTATTGTAATGGATGCGGATAGCGGCACAATTGAGGATGTGAATAATGCTGCCTCAACAGTAACCGGGTATCCCAGGGCGGAACTTTTCAGCATGGTGATGAGGGATCTGGTTGAGATGGCGGAGGGAGAATCTTACGTGGGTAAAGGACGGAGAGACGACGCCATAAAAGAGCGGAACCTTAAATGTAAATCGGGGATGCAGATCGCAGTGGAAATCAGCTGTAGCAATGTAAGTGTACAGGACAGAAATCTGACCCAGTGCATTATTCATGACGTATCGTTGCGCAAGCGCACTGAAGCCACCCTGCGTCACATGGCGAGCCACGACCCTCTCACCGGACTGCCCAACCGCAACCTTCTCGCTGAGCACCTTGAAAAGGCGATGCACAATGCAGGCACCCACGGACACATAGTGGCCGTGTGCTTTGTAGATCTGAATAAATTCAAGGAGATTAACGATGTGTTTGGCCACGACGTGGGCGACACCATCCTGAAGAATTTCGCCGCGCGCCTGATGGGGGCCATTCGGAAAAGCGATACTGCTGCGCGCCTTGGAGGCGATGAATTTATTTTTATCCTTGAAGAGCTCCCCGATTCAGCTGCTGCAACGAAGGTGGTGAAAAAAATAATTCAGCGTTTGAACATCCCCTACGGAGTTGAAGGTAGAAGTATAGATGTGCATTGCAGCATCGGCATAAGCATCTACCCCCATACAGGCTCAACCCCACTGGAACTCCTGCAGAATGCCGACAAGGCCATGTATCATGCGAAGAAGAATGCCCTCGATTATTACCTCTGGCCGGAGGGGAAACACACAGAGGAGGCAACAGGTTAGAAAATAGCTGCGAGGCGTTCGTAGGATTGCTTGAGGCGCATGGAGAGGCAGAACAGCATCCCCTTCATGAGGCGGTTACTCAGCTCGGGGTGCTCGCGATTCAGGGTGTCGAAGCTATCCTGTTCCAACATCAGTACGCTGCATTCCTCCAGCGCTGTTGCCGTTACCGGACGTTCTTCCCTGGAGAGCAAACTCACAATGCCGATAAGTGATTCGGGTCCGTACACTCCGACCACCACCTGCTTGCCCTTGAATTCGGTCTCTTTTTTGGTCTCAACCCGGCCGCGTGTAATAAACGCAATAAAATAGGAAGAATCACCTTCCCGCCACAGATCTTCCCCCGGAGCATAGCTGCGGCATTTAAAGAAATTCTGCAGTTGCTGGATATCATCTTCGTTAAGGAAATGGAAGAAGCGGAAATCCCGCTTCATCTGCATGCATTGATCCTCCTGCACCGGCACCATTATGCGTTCCCATCCTCTTTAATCTGGCGCTTTTTGAGTTCGTCAATCTTGCCCTGCATCTCTTCGAGCAATCCGCCGATATCCTTTTTACGCAACACACTGGAGTAGCTGCTGCGATAGTTACGCACCAGGCTCACCTCTTCAATCACCACATCATACACCTGCCACTCATCATTACGCTGAAGCATTTTGTAAGAAATGGGGATTTCATCGCCACTTTCCATAGCTACATAGGTATCCACCATGGCGCGTCCCTCACGGATCTGTTCATTGCCAAAGCGGATCTCCTCATCGGTATACTCCCTGACCCGTCCAATATAGGTTTCTTCGAGCAGGAGGGCGAATAACTCAATAAAGCGCTCGCGCTCCTCATCTGAAACCCGGTGCCAATATGGGCCAAGCACTCCCTGAGACATCACCTCAAAATTAAATTTATCGCGTACCAGAGCGGTGACATTGTCGCGCCATTCCGGGGTGGAACCGATGGAGCGCAACTGTACAATAATTTTATCCACAGTCTGCTTGATTTCATGCGTCGGACCGGTATCCTCTACTTCAGCGTCAATCCGGGTGTTTGCACCCTTTGGTGCTGAATCTTCTTCCGCACGAATGCTCGCGGGAATAAGCGAGTTAAGTGTCAACGTAAGAACACAGACAAATGTCAGTCCAGCTATTCCAGACCTCATAATCAATCTCCACTATATATATGCAAAGGGTAAAAAAATCAAAGATACATCTCTGCAAGACATCACTGCTTAATCAGCCCTGCGCGCCGCTGCAGATAGGCATCGCGAACAAAAAGATATGGATCTAATTGTTCTTCCACAATACTTTCGTATGTATCTTTGTCAAGAGAGATAGCGTTTACCACATCTACCCCTTTAGCCACCAATCGTCCATCGCGGTGCAGAGTCCAATAGAGGGGATCGGTGTAAAACTGAGGTACCATTGCAACGCCATCACGCAGTGTCGAGGAGCCCAACAGGGGCAACACCAGATAAAAACCTTCCCCCACGCCGTAGTGCCCTAGAACCTGACCCAGATCTTCTTCCTGTTTGCGCAGATCCCACCAATCCCTGGCCGGATCGTAAAATCCGCCCACTCCAACGGTGGTGTTTATCAGGAGACGGGACACTTCGATCCCGCTTTGGGGGAATTTGAGCTGAAGCAAACTGCTTACTGCACGCAATGGAGTTTTAAGATTGTCAAACATACGCCCGAGGCCCGAACGGATCGGGGTCGGTACCACCCGGAATACTCGTGCTGCCGGCTTCAAGAGATAGAAATACCCTTTATCGTTAAGCCAGAACACTGCCCGATTTACCGGTTCAAGGGGGTCAGACCTCTCCTCGTCCCAGTTTTCATCCCCGTATGGATCGTCAGAAAATGGATCATTGTAAACAGACTCATCCTCAGCGCTGGATTCCTGCGTTGTAACCGCCTCTGTTTCTCCTGCGTAGGGGTTTGCAGCTGCTACGGCGGAGGTGTGAGCAAGGAGAGCAAAAAACACTGACACCAGCAACCCGAGGCCGGACAAAACAGCGCTTCGAAGATTACATCGAGACATAAAAGCTGCACCAGGTTTCAACATTTAAGCACCTGAGTTAGTTTTCAAAAATATACTTGCTAAGGAGTTCCTCAAAATTAATTGCCGACTCGGTCTCAAAGATCTCACCCCCATCCTCAATCAGATCGAAGGAACCGCCGGGGAGGATACTGATATAACGATCCCCGATAATACCCGCAGTGCGGATAGAGGCGATACAGTCTTCCTGCAATTCAACCTCGGGCTTAATGTGCATAGTAACCATCGCCTCGTAGGTTTCGTGGTTGAGGCTGATGTTGGCCACCTTACCCACAGCCACCCCGGCAATATCCACCGTCGCTCCCTGCTTCAGCCCGGCCACCGAACCGAAGCGCGCATTGACGGTATAGGTCTTGTCGTTAAAGATATTCACGTCACCGAGCTTGACCGACATAAACACAAAACAGGCGAAGCCGAGCAACATAAACAGGCCGACTACCACCTCAAGGTTAAAACGTTTCATAAAGAAGGGACTCCTCCGTTTCACTGCTGTATATCGGCCCCATGGTCTCAAGGACAAAGGAGCTGATCACTGGATCATCAGATAACTGGAACGCCTCGGGCGACAGCGGCCCGTGCAGACGCCCATCTGCCATCAGGGCTACATAGTCCGAAAGTTTGAAGATCTTGGGGACATCGTGACTAACTATCACCGCAGTATAATTCAACTGCTGCTGGGTCTTATAGAACAAGCGGTATATTTCATTGCTTTTATTTACATCTAGTCCGGTAGTGGGCTCGTCAAAAAACACCACCTTCGGATCGAGCATCAGGGCACGGGCAAGACCGACCCGTTTTTTCATCCCGCCACTAAGCTGAGCGGGGAATTTTTCATCCTGCCCTTCCAATCCCATCAGCGCGAGCTTCTCCTCCACCGCCACCCGGATCTCTTTTTCCTTGATATGCGTGCGTTCGCGCAGGGGGAGAGCGACATTGTCATATACACTCATGGAATCAAATAGAGCAATATTCTGGAACAGCACTCCGAAGGAGCTGCGGATTTTCTGCATTTCGGCTTTGTTACAACCCACCAGATTTTGACCGAAAACCCTTACCTCGCCGCTGTCGGGTTTGAGCAGACCGAGCATGTGTTTTAAAATAACACTTTTGCCCTGGCCGCTGGCTCCGACAATGACCGTGGTGGTTCCGGCGGGAATCTGCAGATTAATTCCATTGAGCACTGGCTGGTCGCCGAAGGATTTACGCACATCCTCGAGCTCGATTATATTTTCTCTATCCTGTTCCAAATCAAACTCCGTCAAGCATTATCTACCCCAAACCAGGGGAACAAAAAACACGCAATACCTGCCCGCTGCATCACATCATAATAGCACTTACGAGATAGTCCCACACAAGGACAGAAACCGACGCCATCACCACCGCTTTAGTAGTGGTACGGCTCACCCCCTGGGCTCCGAAACCTCCATCACGCTCCAGATGCAGATAGAAACCGCGCGCGGAGGAGATCCACACCATCAGGAGACCGAACACGAACGATTTCACAAAGCCCATCTCCAGGTCCTGCCACGCCACGTTTTTATACATCCCCTGGAAATAAGAACCTGCACTCACATCAAACATATGTACTCCCACCAGATAACCGCCAAAGATACCCACCACATCAAAGATGCATACCAACAGAGGCATGGCGATCAGGGCGGCAAGAAGTTTGGGAGCAATCAGGTAGCGGAACGGATCGATCGCCATACACTCAAGGGCGTCAATCTGCTCACTGTTACGCATAATCCCCACTTCGGCACAGATAGCGGAACCGGCACGCCCGATAACCATCAATGCCGCAAGCACCGGTCCGAGTTCGCGAATGAGGCTCAAAGATACTGCCGCACCCAGAAACCCCACAGAACCGAACTTGTTCAGGGTATAGTATCCCTGCAGTGCGAGTACCATCCCGGTAAACAGACCGGTAAAGATAATGACGTAGAGGGAATTAGCCCCGATAAAGCGGATCTGGCTGATTACGGGACGCAGCTTGTATGGCGGTTTCACCACCGCAAAGATGCTGGTAAGGAGAAATAATCCCAAGCGCCCGTACCATGCGAAAAAATACATGGTCTCCGCTCCGAGGCGCGCAATATATTCTGTTACCGATCTCATTATCGATACACCAACTTTCCCGCCTGTAATTAACACATCACCCGAGCATGAATTTCTCGAGCCTTTCATACACATAATGGCTGGGCTCTCGACAACCTAAACGCATACAAATGGGCATAGTAGTACAGATTTGCGCAGTTGTCGAGCAAGATTGGTAACAGAAATCTAACCATTTCTTTATGCCCTTGCCGGTGCAATCTCCCGCCAACGTGCATATATTGCCACATATGCGCACATGCCCCGAGACACGGAGACGGGATAATGTTATAGTGCCCGATTCCTAAACCAGCTATACAGTGACCCCGAATGTCTGGCGTAACATATACAATTATATTTTTTATATCTTTCAAACAGCCGATCTGCATGTAACCCGCACAAGGAGCATATACCTATGGCTATTTTTCTCACACTTCTTACGGTAGGGATCATAAGCACCCTGTTTTACACTCCGGTTCCGGAGGATATGGTGCAAAAACTTGAATGGGCCGCGCTGGGGGTACCTATAGCCCTGTTACTCTGGCAGATGATTCAGTTAAGCCACAAGGGCGCAGAGAAACACAAGCAGGAAGAATCTGCTCCCACCCAGGCACAACCATCCGCTGCCGCAGTGGAGCAGGACCCGCGCAAGCTTCAGGATGCCGCAGTTATTCAGTTTCTCTCCCGCCTGCAGGAAAAGGGACGGCTGATTGATTTCGTCATGGATGATATGACTCCGTACGGAGACGAGCAGGTCGGAGCCGCCGCGCGTATTGTGCATCAGGGTTGCCAGGAAGTGCTGGGGGATTTTTTCAAAATTGCGCCCCTCCACGATGGCGCCGAAGAGGAAAACATCACCCTGGCACAGGGATATGACAGCGCTTCCTACCGTTTGGTGGGCAGTGTACCCGAACAACCTCCGTACACGGGCGTAGTGCTGCATCGGGGCTGGATCACCCACAGCGTCAATCTCCCCCGCGTAAGCGCTGCCGATCTCCTTGAAGACGACGCCTATGTTATTGCTCCCGCAGAAGTTGAAATTGAGTCCGCCCAATCGAGCTGAAGCCCATGAGCCTGAGCTTCATCCAGCAAAACAACCCATAAAAACCCGACAGAGAATCTGCTATGTCTGAAACACACACAAAATATTCCATCGGCATTGACCTGGGTACCTCCAACTCCGCCCTCGCCCTTGCCGAAACCGATACCAGCGCGCCTGCGCACAGCATCGACATAAGTCAGCTAACCAGCCGCAAAGGGGTGGGGAGTGCAACGGTGCTCCCCTCGTGTATCTACCTTGCGACCGAGGAGGAGCAAAAACATCTGCCCCGGATTCCCTGGCAGGAGGAGCAGAGCTGGCGCATCGGGATCTTCGCGCGCGAGCACGGCTCCGAGGTTCCGGAACGCCTGGTAACCTCGGCAAAATCGTGGCTGTGCAATTCCCACAACGATCCATATCAGCCCATCCTCCCTTGGCAGTCACCGCTGGAGGAGCGTAAAATATCGCCCCTGGAGGCACAAAAAGCCTATCTCGCCTATCTGCGCCACAATCTCGAACAGCATATGCACCAACAGGGGGAAGAACTGGATCTGAGCGAATGCCAGGTCACCCTGACGGTTCCGGCATCCTTTGACGAGGTGGCGCGCCTGCTTACCGCAGAAGCGGCTGAGGCTGCAGGATGGGGTGAGGTTACCCTGTTGGAGGAGCCCCAGGCCGCGTTCTACCACTGGCTTGACACCAACGCCGAAACCTGGCGCGACCAGGTCAGGGCCGGGGATGTGATCCTGGTGTGTGATGTCGGGGGCGGTACCGCTGATTTCAGCCTCATTGCAGTCACCCAGCAAGAAGGCAATCTGCATCTGGAGCGGATCAGCGTTGGGGGCCACCTCCTCCTCGGGGGAGACAATATGGACCTCGCCCTTGCCTACACCTTAAGAGCAGAACTGGAGCAGAACGGCAAAGCTCTTGACAACGGACAGTTCCTCGCCTTAATCCATGCATGTCGCCAGGGCAAGGAAGCACTACTGAGCGATCCGGAGCTAAGCAGCTACCCCATCTCGGTTGCGGGACGCGGCGCGAGTCTGTTTGCGCGCAGCCGCTCCGTGCAGCTTCAACGTAGCCACATCGAGCAGGTGGTCATGGATGGTTTCCTTCCCCTGTGCGATATCGACGCAGTGCCGGAAGAAAACAGCGCCGGGCTCCAGGAGGTGGGGCTTAACTACACCGCCGATCCGGTAATCAGCAAACACCTGGCGCGCTTTCTGGTTAACAGCCGGCGCAACGTGGATTCAGGCATGGATCTTGGCGCCGAACTCAACCTGTGCCACGGCCACGCCCACGGCACCGATTTCATCTTCCCGAGCGCGATTCTATTCAACGGTGGGATCTTCAAGGCCCATGCGGTGCGCCAGCGCGTCATGGATCTGATTCAGAGCTTCTGCCCCGATCAGCCCTTGCGCCAGCTTAACAATGAAACGCCCGATCTTGCGGTGGCACGCGGTGCCGCCGGTTACGGTCGCAGTGTCACCTGCAACGAGGGGATCAGGATCAAAGCCGGAACCGCGCGCTCCTACTATCTTGGCCTCCAAAGTTCCATGCCTGCGGTTCCGGGGCTCAAACCACGCCTGAAAGGGGTATGCATCGTGCCCCAGGGAATGGAGGAAGGCACCGAACACCTCCTCGAAGGGCGCGAATTTGGCCTTATGACCGGGCAGGCGGCGGAGTTCCGTTTCTTCAGCTCCGCAACCCGGGCTGGAGACGAGATAGGCACCGAAGTAGAGTCGGTAGATGAGCTGGAGGAGAGTGCACGTCTCGAAGTGACCCTCGAAGGGGAAGAGCAGCAACGTCTCCCGGTACAGATCCTGAGTCGCTTTACCGAACTCGGAACCCTGGAGTTATGGATGAAACACCAGCCCTCGGGCAGACGCTGGAACATTGAATTCAATCTGCGCGGACAAGAGCAATAGATATGGCCCCAACAGACAGTCAACA
>JAIVHC010000015.1:0-2141 GCA_020201305.1 Geobacteraceae bacterium | reverse complement strand
GTACCAGTGTGCGCGCTCAGGAAGAGCTCCCCTCGTTTGCGTTTTTACCCGCCGGTGCTCAGCAGGAGGAGAATCTCACCCGGCGCAAGGATATCCCCAGACTCGACTCGGGCTGGATTCCTGGAGAATACGCGCGCGAGCAACTTCCTTTCAGTCCGGGACGCGTGATCCACTCGGCCAAATCGTGGCTGTGTCACAACGATGTGGATCGCACCGGAGCTATTCTGCCGTGGCAATCGCAGGAGATAGGTGCAGACAAACGCCTCTCCCCCGTGACAGCGAGTTCCCTGTATCTGCGCTGGTTGCGTGATATATGGGATATGCACATGGGCTCGAGCGCGGATGACACGGCCGCATTCTGCCAGCAGCAGATCGTGGTCACGGTACCAGCTTCCTTCAATGAGGCAGCACAGGAACTCACCCTGCAGGCCGCACAGGAAGCGGGATACCCCGACACCATCCGCCTTATTGAAGAACCGCAGGCGGCATTCTACTTCTGGCTCGGGAAAAAAGAAAACCTCAGCATTCTCCACGACATGCTTGAGGAACGCGCACATGCGCCCCTCAAAATCCTGGTGTGTGATATCGGTGGCGGCACTACAGACCTGAGTCTATTCCGCGTCAGCCTCGACAAGGAGGCAAGCACCGGACTTAAAATGGAACGTCTCGCCGTAAGTGAGCATCTCCTTCTCGGCGGGGACAACATCGACCTCACCCTCGCTCATCTGCTCGAACATAAGCTCGCGGGCGATGGAAAGCGGGTAAGTTCCAAACAGTGGAGCCAGCTTCTCGCCCAGGCGCGGGATCTCAAAGAACGTATTCTGGGGGCTGATCCTGCAGCGGGCACCGAGTCCGCAAGTTTCCCGGTTACCATATCCGGCTCCGGTTCCGGCCTGTTCTCCTCCACCAGATCCATCCGCATTGAGGCCGAGGAGGTACGTGCATGTATCCTGGAAGGTTTCTTCCCCCTTACGCGCGCGCAGGAACGCCCGCAACACAACAATTCCGCCCTGCAGGAGTGGGGCCTGCCCTACGCTGCCGACAGCGCCATCTCCCGCCATGTGGCGGAATTTCTTGATGCCCGGAGCATTGATGCGGTGCTCTTCAACGGTGGGAGCGTCACTCCCACTCTCCTGCGTCAGCGCCTCCGGGGGCTGCTTCAGGATTGGCAGGGAGAAGGCCGCCCCGTGCGCGAATTACATAATGAGGCAATATCCCTTGCGGTGAGCCGCGGTGCGGCGCGCTACGGCTGGATAACCGCACAGAGCCGGAGTGAACGTATCACCGGCGGCTACCCCCACTCTCTCTACCTTGAGGTGCACGGGCGCCAGAAGAAAGAGCGCACCCTGGTGTGTATCCTCCCCAAAGGGATGGAGGCGGGACACAGCCTCAGCATTCCGAAGCCCGAATTCGACCTTCTCGTCAATCAGCCGGTGCGATTTCAATGCTGCTATGCCCTGAAACGACAGCAGGATCGTCCCGGCACCCTCGCCACCTGGAACCGGGATGAATTCCGCCCTCTTCCTACCCTCGAAACCGCCATCCACCTGAGCGCGGATCAACCCCGACCGGCGAACAATCGCGTCCGGGTGACCCTCGAGGTGACTCTTAACGAACTGGGGTTATTGCAGATATACTGCGTCGCCATCGATGGCAGCGGACGCTGGCGCCTTGATTTCAACCTGCGCAAAGAGGTGGAACAACAACCCAAAGGCGATACACCCACACCGCAGAATAAAGGGATGAACCCGAAGGTGCGCGCCACACTACAAGCGGCAACATCCTGCATCGAAGCGGTTTACGCCAAGAAGAAGCGCTCCGATCTGCCGGACATAAAACCCAGACACCTGCCGCGCGAGCTGGAACAGCGCTTGGGAAAACGCGACACCTGGGACAGCACCACCCTGCGCCAGCTCTGGCCTGCCCTCAACTCCGGGATAACTCGCAAAACCCGCAGTGTAGAACACGAAAACACCTGGCTCTACCTCGCCGGATTTACTTTACGCCCCGGTTACGGGGTGGAGCACGATGACTCACGCATCGAGCAGCTGTGGCGCCTGCAACAACTGGGGATGGCATTCCCCAAAGAGAAGCGGATTCAAAAGCAGTGGTATCTGCTGTGGCGCCGCGTTGCCGGAGGG
>JAIVHC010000095.1 GCA_020201305.1 Geobacteraceae bacterium | reverse complement strand
GTCTGGCGCGAATACCCTTCGGTATTGACGTTGGCGATATTGTTACCGGTTATCTCCAGCGCCTTTTGATTGGTGAACATGCTGGTCTTGCCAGCATTGAGTGCTGCACCTAAACCCATTAGATCCTCCCGGACAGAAGGCGTCCGCCAGCGGTGCTGCTGACTACGCTGCCGCTGGTATTGTAGGCATCAGGGGCGGATTTGCGCCCGAAAAACGACATGGATTCACGAATCCAGTTAAGGGCAGACCACAACAGATACGCATTGCGCCGGTTTTCGAAGCGGATCTTATCTGCCAGTTCCCTGTCCGCTTCGGTTACGGGTATCTCCTCAGTGAATTGCAACTCCTGCATCAGGGCCTCTTTGGCGCTGACTACATCCTGCAACTCATCGAGGCGCAGATCGCGTGCGCACTCGCGCTCGCGGATCACGAGTTCATAGAGCTGATTGAGTTGTTCACTGAGATTGGCGTTCATACGTCACGCTCCTGCGCAAGAAACTGCAGCATGCTGCCAGCGACCTTCTTCAGATCGGGCTGATAAGAACCATCCGCAACCTGTTGTTTAAGCGCGGACACGCGTTCACTGCGCTGTGCATCTTCACTCGGGGCAGCGGCCTCGAGAGCAGCAGAACTTTCAACTATGGGCGGGCGCAACCCTTCAATACCTGCAGTTGCGGGGGGGGCTACAACGCCACTGTTTCTGGATGCCTGCTGAAGCACCGAAGAAAAACTTACTTTATCTTCGCCCTGCCCCTGCTTGGCTTCCGCTCCCTCGGGTTTTCCCTGGGTGCGTTTAACCTGATTGGGCTGCAACGCTCCTTTATCCCCCTGAATTTTCATATCCATAATATCACCTTTTTTTAGCGTCTTTTATGTTAAGCTTGCACATGTGCCGGGTTCGTCGCCGGGACACAGTTAGTTGGAGTTTTACCTGGATAGTCTACCTATCGACGCCGCAGAGAGAAATATTTAGTTTAAAATGGCTGTATTCATTCATCATATATGAAGAGCTGGCAATGCCCATTGCAAGGGACGCATAAACCCATCCGTGGGGCTCATTGTCGCCGTCCATGGCGACAAATGCCCTTGAAATGGGCACAGCCAACTCTTTACGCAAACAGTTCCATAGGTGTATCTATTCCGTTGAAGAGGCAGCATTGTCCTGGATCTGTGCCACCTGGCGGTAGATCTCTTCGCCGAGCCCCATACTCTGCCGATGCGCGAGTTCCTGTGCAATGCGCCCGTCAAGCATATCGCGGTAGATCATCTGCGCATTACTGGTTTCGATGATCCCCTCAGAGGGTTCATCTGATCGCATGGATTTGAACATCATCTGCACCATGATGGCCTCAAATTCAGCAGCAGCATTGCGCAGACCGTCTTCTTTGCCTGCAGTGCCGGGGGAATTAAAGGATTCGCTTTGGTTCATGTACATGCGCGGATCGACGTGCAGATTCATACTTATATCCTGTTGGTGCGGGTTCTATTGATACGTGGATTTATCCTCTGGTATATGTATCGGCAGGATGAGGCGGGAAGTTTATGCTTTGGAAGCGGCAACAAAAATTCGCGGCTGGAAGCCGCTCCTATAAGTGCAAGGAGGGGCTTCCAGCCTTGATTAAATCACTACCAGCTCGGCGTGAAGGGCACCAGCGACTTTGATGGCCTGGAAGATGGCAATAAGATCGCGCGGAGTCGCGCCGATAGCGTTAAGGGCGCGCGCCACATCACCAATACTCACGCCCATGGGCATCACTACCAGATTGCCTTTTTCCTCCGACATCTCTATTGCGGTATCGGGCGCGGCCACGGTTTCCCCTTCTGCAAAGGCTCCGGGTTGTGATACCTGCATCCCTTCGCTGATAACCAGATTAAGGTTGGCGTGTGATACCGCCACGGTGGAGAGGCGTACATTCTCACCCATAACCACGGTGCCACTGCGCTCGCTCACCACAATGCGCGCCCCGGTATCGGGCTGGACTTCAATATGCTCCACCGTGGAGATAAACTCGATCAGAGGCATCTTCTCCTGCGCTGGAGCCTGAACATGGAGGCTGCTGCTGTCTTCCGGATTAGCGATGGAAGCGCCAAAGTAATCGTTAATTGCCTGCGCCATGCGGGTTACGGTGGTAAAATCTGAATCGCGCAGCTGGTAGCGTAATTTCCGATCTGCAGGCAACTGAAACGCCACCTCGCGCTCGACACTCGCTCCCCCGGGAATGCGCCCTACGGTGGGATGATTCTTCTGTACCTTGGCGGCCTCTCCTCCGAAAGCGAGTGCTCCCACTGCCAGAGGCCCCTGTGCTACGGCATACACCTGGCCATCGGGACCCTTGAGGGGAGTCATAAGCAATGTTCCACCCACAAGGCTGTCGGCATCGCCGATGGAGGACACCAAAACATCGATGGAAGAGCCTGCCTTCGCGAAGGGCGGCAGTTCTGCGGTCACCATGACGGCGGCAACGTTATCCACTTCCACTTCGTCGCGATCGAGGCGCATACCCAGGCGTTCCATCATGTTTACCAGCGACTGCACGGTAAATTCGGTACTGTCGCTGTCACCGGAACCATTCAGACCC
>JAIVHC010000266.1 GCA_020201305.1 Geobacteraceae bacterium | reverse complement strand
TCTCTACCATAGTTAAAACTCCTTTACAGTTTTGAGATTCTATGTTGGGACATCTCCCATTTTTATAATGAATGGGAGGATGTGTGGGCTGTTAAATATTACCACTGTGGTTATGAATTTAGCATGTGCAGCGCGTATGTCAAGGGTAGTTTGCCTGTGCCCCAGATGGCAGAAGGTGTGGTGCAGGGCACCCCACCTTCTGATCCTATGTCGATTTCGCGGGCACAACATGCTGGGGCCCGCTCCTGTATTTATTCCTTAGTGCTTCTTGCCACTTTCTACGGTGAGAACCGGCTTGGGAGTGTCGCTGGTGCTTGGGGGCAGAACCGGATGTTCAACCACCGGCTGCTCTCCGGTGAGGGCTTCGAGGAAGCTGGTGATCTTAGCCGCTTCTTCCTTGTTAAGATCCATCCCCAACTGGGAGCTGCTCATGATTTCCACCGCATTACCCAGATCCCACACCTTGCCGGTATGGAAGTACGGATAGGTAAGGGCAACGTTGCGCAGTGACGGGGAGCGGAACACGTACTCATCTGCGGCCGTATTGGTTACCTGGAAACGCCCCTTGTCACCTTCGGGAAGCAATTCTGCGCCCGGCTTTTCAACAACGCCAAAGGGATAGTATCCATCTCCACCCAGGTTTACGCCCGAGTGACACCCGACGCAGCCTCTGTTTACGAAGAGCTTAAGTCCATCTTTCTGCTTAGTGGAAAGGGCATCATTGTCACCAGCCATGAAGCGATCCAGTCCGTCGTTGGGGGTCAGGAGGGTAGCTTCAAAGATTTCAATCGCCAGAGCCATGTTGTCAAAATTAACTGGATCTTTGTCCTTCGGGAAAGCCTTCTTGAACAGGGCTACATATTCGGGAATGGACTTCAGGGTTTTGACTACCATTTCAGGCGTGTTATTCATTTCTACAGACGCCTGAACAGGGCCTTTGGACTGCTCAGCGAGGTCTTCAGCACGGCCATCCCAGAACTGCGCTGTATTGAATACGGCGTTGTAGGTGGTGGGAGCGTTACGCGGCCCCTTCTGCCAGCCGTGGCCGGTTGAGGTCTCCTGCAGGTCGCCACCGGCGAGGCCGACATTATGGCAGGTCTGACAGCTGATCAGCTGTGAGGAGGCAAGGCGCGGTTCAAAATAGAGCATATGCCCGAGTTTAAGCTTTTCCGGGGTGGCTTTGTTTTCTCCGAGTTCGGGTGCATTTTCAGGGATGGGCTTGAACAGGCTTTTACTCATCTCGCGCAGCTCAGAGTCCGAGGCGAAGGCCATGGTGGAGACTGCCAGCATCGAGGCGATAGCCACTGCAATGATACGTTTCATGTTTCTACTCCTTTGAATAAAATAAGAATAACAGAAAAAAGAAACAGGCCATGTGCCGGTTTCCCCGTGTAGCCACGGTTGCATCAGTCAAGCAGAGAAGTACGGTTGTTTGTATGGTGCTTATACGTTCCTAAGGGTAACGTCCTTTCGCCCGATTTCAAGGTGTGGACGCTTGTTTTATGCCCATGGGCTGACTTTACGCTGCCCATCTTGCATGTGATCGTTCAGTAATTGTTCTTAGGTAGTAAATGTAATTGATTGCCCCGAGGGTGTCAAGAAAAAAGCCCCCTGAACGTCGCGTGTCCAGAGGGCTTGGTGTCTCTGCTTTTATCAGACTGTTGAGTAAGAGTATGTGCCTCCCCACCTGTAATAGGTGTTGGGGTGTTGGGCAGTTACTGTCCGTTTAGAGCTTAGAGAAGATCGAAATGCTGCAATAGCTTAATTGCGCCGAAATACGCTGCCACAATTATTCCGACCCAGAGCGTAAGTAATAACATGATTGCCTCCTAATAGCTTTTCTTGTCTGATGCTACTTCAATAAGGGAGAGTTTTTTGCTGTCCATCTGACGCCAGACCCAGATGATGTAGCCGAGGACAAAGGGTATCATCAGGGCGACATAGCTCATCATGGTGAGGGTATAATGGCTGCTGGAGGCGTTGTAGATGGTAAGGCTGCTGTTCAGGTCCAGATTCGATGGGTAGAACGCGGTGTTGTTGTACCCGGCGAGAAAGAATATCGCCAGCACCGTCAGTACCGTACCCAGTCCGGCGGGCCATATGCCGCGTACCGATTCGGTAAAGTAGTTAAGCATCACTCCGGCAATTACCAGAAGCAGCCCTGCGAGAAGCATCACCAGGATCAGGGGCATTTCGATCAGGTTATGCAGGTACTTGTTGGCTTCGATAAAAATGCTTCCATCTACGGGGTTGAGAGCATATCCATCCATGGTAACCAGGCGGAACAGCACGTACAGCAGAAATGGCAGCGCACACGCGAAGTTGCGCCCGCTTGAGTTTTTCAGACGCTGTACCAGTCCGGCTTCATCGAGGTTGTTACTCAGATACAGGGCTCCCAGGGTGCGCGCCAGAAATACCAGAAACAGTCCCATGCTCAGATTGAAGAGGCTGAATGCCGCTTCTAGTCCGCGCAGGGGATGCCCCCACTGAACCAGGTTGTAGTCGTTGAGGGTAAAGGCGGAACCAGTGAAAAAGGTTCCTACCGCTGCGCCTATAAGTAAAATGCCGATAGATTTTCATCTTCACTGTCGGGCACAGTAAGCAGCAGGGTTTGTCCACCCTGGACGAAGGTAAGAAATATAAACAACGCACCAACGAGGGAGACTATAAACCACCAGAGTTGTTGTAGTGTAGACCATTCAAGACTTCCAAACATGATTACTCTCCTTCCGGGCCGATGCCTATCTGGCGCGCCATAATTTTAAGCTCTGCAATAAGCAGTACGGTAAATAACACCAGGAATAGGAAGAACGTCGTCATAACGGTACCTGTATCCAGGTTGGAGCGCGCTACCGTTACCGGCAGCATGTCCTGAATGGCCCAGGGTTGCCGACCTACTTCGGTAACAATCCAACCGGCCTGCTGCGCAACGTAGCCCAGAAACATCCCCAGCACCCCGAGAAACAGCAACGGATAGTTGCGCTCCAGGGTTCCACGCTTCAAAAGGTATAGATACATGGCGAATAACAGGATAAAGAAGGTGCCGAGGCCCACCATCACCCGAAAGGCGTAAAAGGTCAGGGCTACCGGGGGTACCGCGTGCTCTACTGAAAGTAGATGTCCGTAGCCGAGATAGTCGCGGTGCTGATTGAATTTTTCCAGTGCAACGGCGGCCTGAGCATCGTTGCTGCTTTTGCGCGCCTTCTTGTATGCGGCCAGCGCTGCAACCGCCTGTTTCCCGCGTACAATTTTTTCATCCACCCCCATGATATCCTGCTCGCTGTTGCCGTAGAGGAGGTCATCAATGCCGGGAACAAAGCCATTAAGATCGCGGGTGGCAAGGAGGCTGAGTAATTTGGGTATTTCGAACTTGAATAAAAACGCGTCCTGATCATCACCAGGCTGTTTAAGAGGGTTGGGCATCCCCATGGCTACCAGGCCAGCTCCGGAAGAGCCCGTATACATCCCTTCCATGGCGGCAAGTTTCATGGGTTGGGTCTTTGCGGTGATAACCGCGTGCTCATCCCCGCTGAATGCCACAAAAGCAGAACTCAGGAGGCCGAAAACGCACGCTACAGTGATGGAACGCAGGGCGAACTGCTTGTGCTTGCCGCGCAATAGATACCAGCTGGAGATGCCCACCACGAACAGGGATGCGAGGAGAAACCCCGAACTGGTGGCATGCACAAAGTGTCCGATCGCAACGGGTGAGGAGATCACCGCCCAGAGGTTTTCCATCTCAAAACGCGCGGTGTCGGGGTTGAAGTTCATCCCCACCGGATGCTGCATCCAGCCATTCGCTACCAGAATCCATAGGGCGGAGAGGTTGGAACCTACCGCCACCATCCAGGTGGAAAACAGATGCATGCGCGTGGAGACACGCTCCCAGCCGAAGAACATCACCGCAAAGAAGGTTGCTTCAAGAAAAAATGCAAAAAGACCTTCGATAGCAAGTGGCACTCCGAAGATGTCACCCACCATCCATGAATAGTTGGACCAGTTGGTG
>JAIVHC010000014.1 GCA_020201305.1 Geobacteraceae bacterium | reverse complement strand
ATAATCCACCCCTGGAACAGCTCCTCAATGTGGCGGCACTCGCAAACGAAGCTGCCCTGTACCGGAAGGGCACAGAGTGGAAGCACTATGGAGACGCCATGGATGTCGCCCTGCTCGGTTTGACGTACAAGTTCGGTCTCGACCCCGATAAAATCAAGAAAAACCATCCCTTGCGCGCCAACATTCCCTACGAATCGGAACGTAAATTTTCTGCGGCATTCTGCAACAACGAGCATGATGAAGTGCAAATAGCGCTGAAGGGTGCGGTTGACACGGTTCTGGAGTTCTGCACCACCATGCTCGACGCTTCCGGAACCCGGACCGTGGATAAAAGGGCAATAACTGCACAGGCGGAAGAACTTGCGCTTCGGGGCTACAGGGTACTCGCTTTTGCCACCGGCTCATGTCCCGACTTTGAACCCAGGGAGCAATACGCAAATACCGACATCCCGCCCCTGACCTTCACGGGTCTGGTGGGTTTTGTAGATCCGCTGCGCGCGGAGGCTGCAGAATCCGTCACCTCCTGCAGCAAAGCAGGTATCAGGGTCCTTATGATAACCGGAGACCATCCCGCCACTGCAGGCACCATTGCACAGGAATTGGGTATCCTTTCAGACAGAAACAATGTAGTCACCGGACAGATGCTTAGTGCCACCGATGGCCCGGATGATCCGGAGTTTGCACGTCTGGTCTCTTCAACCACGGTATTTGCGCGGGTCTCCCCCACCCAGAAACTTGAGATTGTGGATATTCTGATACGGCAGGGCGAATTTGTCGCTGTTACCGGCGACGGAGTTAATGATGCTCCTGCCCTTAAGCGTGCCAATATCGGGGTGGCTATGGGGTCCGGCACCGATGTAGCGAAGGAAGTAGGTGCCATGATTGTGGTGGATGACAACTTCTCCTCCATCGTAGCAGGAGTGGAAGAGGGCCGCTACGCCTACGACAACGTAAGAAAAGTGATCTATCTGCTCATATCCACCGGTGCAGCAGAAGTTATTATGTTTATCCTTTCCATAATGGCCGGGCTGCCCCTGCCTCTACTTGCAGTGCAATTGCTCTGGCTTAACCTGGTTACCAACGGAATTCAGGATGTAGCACTGGCGTTTGAGCAGGGGGAACCAGGAACCATGAAAAAACAACCCCGGCGGCCCTCAGAGCCTATATTCAATCCTCTGATGATAAAGCAGACCCTGGTTTCAAGTGCCTGATTTTGCCGAAGATTCCGCACGCAATTTTACCCTTTTGCTCATGGTATTCCTGCAGAATGTCCATGCGTTCAACTGCCGCTCCGAAGTCACTTCGGCATTTAACGTCCCCCTGAAACGGAATCTGATACTTGTGGGAGGGGTTATTTGCGCTCAACTCATCCATGTGTTGAGCATGCAGATCGGCTTCATGCAAAACATTCTGCGCGTAGAGCCGGTTCCGCTATCCCAGTGGGGATTAACCCTGCTGCTGGCAGTACCGATATTACTGAGCATGGAAGTTTTCAAATATCTTATGAGGCATAAACCGTAGAAGATGGTAGAATTGCAAGAGTAGACAAGCTCACAACTGTTCTCCATTTGTACGCAGAAATCCATGCAAACACTAAAACTGCAAAGGCCTAACATGAACGACAAAATACGCCTGGGAATCAGCTCATGCCTGCTGGGACAAAACGTACGCTTTGACGGCGGGCACAAAATGAACCGCTACCTGCACGACACCCTGGCACCATATGTGGAATACGTCCCCGTGTGCCCCGAGGTGGAGATCGGCCTGCCCATCCCGCGCCCGGCTTTGCGCCAGGTAGATGCGGGCAACGATAAAGTGCGCCTGGTGTTTTCCAAAACCGGAGAGGATATCACCGCACGCATGCAGGAATGGGCGCAGAAACGGGTTAAGGAACTGGAGACGGAGAATCTCGACGGCTTCGTATTCAAGGCCAACTCCCCCAGCAGCGGCATGGAACGGGTAAAGGTGTACCCGACGGGAAAAGGGATGCCGCGTAAAAACGGTGTGGGGATATTTGCCGCCGCTTTCATGCAGCACTTCCCTCTCCTGCCGGTGGAAGAAGAAGGCCGTCTGAATGACGCCGCGTTGCGGGAAAACTTCATCACCCGTATCTTCACCCTGCAGCGTTTCCGCCAGATGCTGGAAAACAATCCCGCCTATGGCGATATTGTCGAGTTTCACACACAACACAAGCTTTTGATGATGGCACACAGCGTAGAAATATACCGTGAGATGGGACGCCTGGTGGCACAGGGCAAAAAACTTGACTTTGACGATTTTCTGCAGGAATACCGCACCCTGCTTCTCAAAGGGTTGAGCCTGAAAGCGAGCACAAGCAAGCACACCAATGTCCTGCACCATATCCTTGGCTACTTCAAGCGTGATTTAAACAAGGATGAAAAGCAGGAAGCGGTAGAACTCATCGACAACTACAAACAGGAACTGGTGCCACTTATCGTGCCTGTTACCCTGCTGAATCACTTTGTGCGCAAATTCGAACAGGAATATCTGAGCAAGCAGGTGTACCTAAAGCCACACCCCAGGGAGTTGAAACTTCTAAATCATGTGTGATGCTTTCGCAGAAAGCACAAAATTAGATGGCTAAGCAAAAAACGCCAAATGCAAGGCGCGTGATTATCGAGCAATGAGGCGTACTTACGTACGTCGAAGAAGCGAGACAATCACAGCAACGCAGCAGTTGGTGAGTTTTTGCGACGCCATCATGTGTAGCTTTCTTAGGCATACAAACCCAAAACGGGGGAGAACAGTCCATGCAGCAGAACCAGACCAATCCCAGAGAAATTCTGATCACCGGAGCCACCGGCTATATCGGGAAGAAGCTAAAACAGCGTCTTCTTGAACGCAGCGATCTCCGGCTGCGCCTGCTGGTGCGCGATCCAGCACGTATCAGCGCTGCCGCTCGCCAGGAATGCACCATTATCAAAGGTGACACCTTTGACCCTGTCGCCCTTGAAGATGCCCTGGCCGGAGTGGATACCGCTTTTTACCTGATCCACTCCATGGGAAGTGGTGCTGATTACGCCGCGAAGGATCGCACCAGTGCGCAGAATTTCCGCCGCGCGTGTGAAAATGTAGGAGTGAAAAAAATAGTCTACCTCGGAGGGCTGGGGGAACGCGACAGTGCGAGTGAACACCTCTTAAGTCGTATCGAAACCGGTGAGATCCTCAGCGCCACTGAGGGAAGCAGCACCCGTACCCTGTGGCTGCGCGCCGGAGTTATCATCGGTGGCGGAAGTGCGAGTTTCCGCATCATCCGCGATCTGACCCGTAAACTTCCCCTCATGATCACACCAAAGTGGGTCAACACCAAAACCCAGCCCATCGCGGTGGATGACGTGCTCAGCTACCTTGAAGCAAGTATCGATCTTGAACTACAGGAAAACATTAAGGTGGATATCGGCACCACAGCCACCGATTTCTGTGGCCTCATGCGTCAGGCCGCCACAAGTATGGGGCTCAAGCGCCGGCTTATCCCGCTGCCGTTTTTCAGTCCGCGCCTCTCCTCCTACTGGCTGGTGTTCATTACCCAGGTACCGTTCAGCATCGCCTCTGCGCTGGTAGACGGGCTCAAATCGGAGACGATAGCCACCAATGAAAATGCGGCAAAATATTTTCCCGAGATCCAACCCATGACTATGGAGCAGGCGTTTGAGAAGGCTCTGCAGGAAACCACGCTCGACTGAGATAAACTGACAGCATAAATTATGATGCTTTCGCAGAAAGCACAAAATTAGATGGCTAAGCAAAAAGCGCCAAATGTAATGCGCGTGATTGCCCCTGTAGAGACGTTGCATGCAACGTCTCATACGTACGTCTAAGCAGCGAGATAATTACAGTAACGCAGAAGTTGGTGAGTTTTTACCCGTGCCAGATACAGAAAACTCCGGCAAGGATCAGAGCGGCAAACCCGAGACGGATGCGCCCGCAGGTTTCGCCGAGAAACAACAGGCCGATAGCAACCCCGATGAGGAGACTGACCTGGCGCACCGGCACCGCATAACTGACCGGCGCGAGACTTAAACCGAGGCGAAAGCTTAGAAATGAAGCCATGATCACAGGTCCGGAAATGACCACCAGCCAGGGATGATGCCGCGCCTCGGCGATTACCCGCCCCCGATAGCAGGGACGCAACAGGTTCAGGGTCATAAACAGGAGCATGAAAAATACGAGCACATAGGTAAAGTCAAACGCCGGATAGGCACTGACTCCGCTCTTATCCAGCACTGCACCAATGGAGTATATAAACCCTGCAAGCAGCGCCGCGCGCACCGAGCGATCCTGCAGGCATGTAAGGGGATAGAGAACATCGTGCCAGCTTAAACGCCGCATCTGAATCCCATAGGCCCCCACCACAATCAGGGCAATGCCGATAATTCCCGCCACATTAAGCTGCTCACCGAGCAAAAGTACGCCCCACACAGGCACATACACCATTGAAGTCTGTGCCAGAGGATAGGTGACGGAGAGATCACCGACGCGGTAGGCATACCCCCCCAGCCAGTGGTATAATACAAAGCAGACCGCAGCAGCGGCACTGATCCACATTAGTTCCAGCGTCAGGGGAAGTGCTTCAGCACGGACCAGAACCACCAGAGTCATCAGCATCCAGGAGTTGAAGAACATCCACCAGATGAATACTGTTTTATCGCGACTCTGTTTGACGAGCAGATTCCACAACGCGTGCATCAGAGCGGAACAGAGAATGAACAAAAGAGCTAGGTTTTCCATATACCTACTTTAGCCCAAATGAAATCAAATAACAGCTCTGAAATGGAAACAGCAAAACAGTCGAGTTAAATTGCAACAAAAATCACGTTATTCTAGATAGATACGCAAGAGAAAAATGTTAATTTAGCATACTGGCTTCCGGATAAGTTAAGGCCACACTTACATATTTTCAGTTTCACTTAAAAACTCAACATAAGGATTAACGCCATGAGCAAAACCCGCACTGAAACCGATTCTCTGGGGGAGATGGAAGTCCCCGCCACGGCCTTCTACGGTGCCCAGACCGCCAGAGCCATTGACAACTTCCCCATCTCCGGCATCCGCCTCCCCCGCCCCATGTTGCGCGCCCTGGGACTTATCAAAAAACACGCCGCCGCAAGCAACTGCGCCCTGGGGCTTCTCGAAGACGACGTGGCGAAGGCGATCCAGGATGCGGCGACGGAAGTTGTACGCGGCGATCTCGACGCCGAGTTTCCGGTGGATATTTTCCAGACCGGCTCCGGCACCAGCAGCAATATGAACGCCAACGAGGTTATCGCCTTCCGCGCTACCCAGATACGCGGCAACAAAAGGGAAGAGCGCATCCATCCCAACGACCACGTCAATATGGGGCAGTCGAGCAACGATGTGTTCCCCAGTGCTATCCACATTGCATGTGCGGAACAACTACACGCAACCCTGCTTCCAACATTGAAAACGCTTCACGCCAGTCTGCGCACCAAAGCGGATGAATTCAAGGATGTAATCAAGATCGGGCGCACTCATCTTCAGGATGCCACCCCGGTTAGCGTGGGGCAGGTGCTCTCGGGCTATGCGCGTCAGGTGGAACTCGCCCTTGAGCGTCTGGAACATGCCGCTGCAGGACTGCAGGAACTTCCTCTAGGTGGCACTGCGGTGGGGACCGGGCTCAACACCCATTCGCAATTCGCCGCCCGCACCATCGAAGCGATAGCAGCCGAAACCGGACTCCCTATGCGTGAAGCAGCCAACCATTTCGAGGCCCAGAGCAGCAAGGATGCGGTGGTGTATCTGAGCGCGGCGCTGAAAAACTGCAGCGTGTCACTCTTCAAGATTGCCAACGATATCCGTTTCCTCGCCAGCGGGCCACGCTGTGGCATCGGGGAGCTGACCCTTCCCGCCGTTCAACCGGGCAGCTCTATCATGCCGGGGAAGATCAATCCGGTGATGGCGGAATCTCTTATGCAGGTATGTGCCCAGGTACAGGGCAACGACACCACAGTAAATGTATGCGGTCTGAGCGGCAATTTCGAACTCAACGTAATGATGCCAGTGATGGCGTACAACACCCTCCAGAGCATCGACCTTTTGAATAACGGGGTGGAGGCCTTCACCCACAAATGTCTCAACGGTCTCGAAGCGGATAAAGAGCGCTGTGCTCACCTGCTCGAACAGAGTCTTGCCCTGGTTACTGCACTCGTGCCGGAAATCGGCTACGACCGCGCCGCGCGCCTCGCCAAAGAAGCACATCAGAGCGGCGCGACCCTGCGTGAGCTCGCCCTGCGCGATGGAGTTGATGCTGCAACCCTCGATCGCCTCCTCGATCCGGCGCATATGCTCGCCCCGGAGGAGCAGGATGGAAAATAATCCGCTCCCAATGACGGCAGATTTCTGCTTCACTCTGCCGGCATGGGTGCAGCAGCTAACCGCAGATACAGGCAGGCGAAAATTTTTAGGCGATGAAGAGAAAATGGAATGGGTGCTGGAACTGGGACGGTATAATATAGAGGATGGTGGCGGGCCCTTCGCCGCAGCCGTCTTCTCCCTTGATCACGGCACCCTCGTTGCTGCGGGTGTAAATCGGGTAATGGCGAGCAACTGTTCCGTACTCCATGCGGAGATATGTGCGATTATGCTGGCACAGCAGCAGCTGGGCAGCTACACCCTAGCCCCAGAGCCTGGGGAGGAATCGCCCAAAGGATACGAACTCGTCACCTCTACCGAGCCCTGCGCCATGTGTCTGGGCGCCATTCCCTGGGCGGGGATCAAGCGCCTGGTGTGCGGCGCGCGCGATGCCGATGCCCGCGCCATCGGATTTGACGAGGGAGATAAACCTGAACGCTGGACGGAAAAGCTGGAGCAGCGCAGTATAGCGGTGCAGTGTGATGTGTGCCGGATTGAAGCCACAGCTCTGCTGAAGGAATACCTGAACAGCAACGGCAAGATCTATAATGGCTGACAGAAAAGACCCGGGCGTATTGCCATACACCCCTACCTCTACATTTATTCCACCCTGCGCATTAAAATAACCCTGGCTTTTCTCTCGCAATACAGGCATAATTCAGAGCTCTATATCTGCCGCACCCCCGTCTCTGGTACGTCCGGCTCACCTCTAAGCAACAAGGTTCATGCAAACATGTTCTCCCCCGAATTCAGTGCTCTGGGCATTGCCCCGGAACTATTGGCCGCCCTATACGATCTCGAATATCAACACCCTTCAGCGATTCAGGAACAAAGCATTCCCCTGCTTCTTGAAGGGCATAACATCCTTGGCACTGCACAGACAGGTACGGGTAAAACCGCAGCCTATGCCGTGCCAGTACTTCAGCGCCTTCAGCCCCGCAAAGATCGGCGCCCCCAGGTTCTGGTACTCACCCCGACGCGAGAGCTGGCGATCCAGGTGGCGCAGGCGATGGAGAGCTTTGCACGCAAGTTGAAATGTAACATTCTCTCCGTGTATGGCGGCAGCCCCATAGGACCGCAGCTCAAACGCTTAAGTTCCGGCGTGGATGTAGTTGTAGGCACTCCCGGACGCCTGATAGATCATATCAAGCGCGGCAGTCTCGATCTTAGCTCCATCGAAGCGATAGTGTTGGATGAAGCAGATGAAATGCTGCGCATGGGCTTTATCGATGATGTAGAAACAATCCTGAGCGAAGCACCATCCGGGTGTCAGCGCGCGCTGTTCTCCGCCACCATGCCGCCCCAGATCCGGCGCGTGGCCAGCACCTATCTCGGCGATGCCAAGCATGTGCAGATATCCAGCCCTACCACAACCCTGGATCAGATTGAGCAATTTCACCTATTGCTGCACGGCGGGCAGAAGATCGAAGCGTTAAAACGTCTACTCGAAGTAGAAGATATTAACGCCGCCATGGTGTTTGTGCGCACCAAAGATGCCACTACCGAAATTGCCGCACAATTGGAACGCGCCGGCTTCAAGGCTGCCGCCCTCAACGGGGATCTGAGCCAGCAGATGCGGGAACAGTGCGTCCTGCGCCTCAAACAGGGGCATATAGATATTGTAGTAGCCACTGACGTAGCCGCTCGCGGCCTGGATGTTGAACGGATCAGCCACGTGTTCAACTTTGATATTCCCTTTGACACCGAAGCGTATATCCATCGCATCGGGCGTACCGGACGTGCCGGACGCACCGGCAGAGCTATCTTATTTGTCTCCCCGAACGAACGCCGTCTGTTACGTGGCATCGAGCAGGCCACCAAACAGCAGATTACCCTGATGCCCGTACCGGATGAAAAACAGATCAGCACGTGCCGTATCAACGCCTTTATCGCCTCGCTGCATAAAACCCTCACCACTCAGGATCTGGGGAGCATGCGCGCCATGGTGGATGAGATGGCCACACGGGACAATATTGAGATGGAAGATCTGGCTGCGGCTCTGGCGTGGCAGTTGCAACAGCACAACCCCCTGCATCCCAAACTGAAGTCCCTTGATCCGCCCAGTCCGCGTCCTAAGACGCGCCCCGGTGGGAAGGAACGCTTCAGTGAACCAAAAGGAGGAGCAGGCGGTGCTGCCATGAATGGATACCGCATCAGTGTCGGGCGCGAGCAGCAAATCACTCCGCGTGACATTGTAGGAGCATTTACCAACGAAGCACAGTTGCCTATCCGCTCCATCGGGCGCATCAAGATCGAGGCCCAGAGCAGCTACATCGAACTCTCGAGCAATCTGCCTGCGCGCGCCCTCGAAAAGCTGAAAAAGCTGCAGATACGCCACAACCACATCGGCCTCAAGCCCGCAACAGCGCCTAGCAACAAAGGCGCAAAGGAAGAGTTTTCACCCGCAAAAGGAAAGCCCAGGCCCGAAAAAAAGGGGGAGTACAAGGGCGGTGGAAAGAAATGGGACAAGAAGGATAAGTATAAAAAATAATTTCAGCCTACTCCGGAAATTCTTTTTTAAAAAACAAATATCTATAAATTCTGTCACCGGCCGCAGGGGGGGTGATTTTCACGATTACGCTCCCGAGAAAATTGCAAAAAATACCCCACTACCAGAGTGATAGCGGGGGAGCACATAAAACAGCAAACATCATTACAGTATGCGACAAGTGCAAAAGACAGCAGGTGAAACTATTTAAGCCTCCCCTCTAATCGTCCTTGGAAGTGTGACAGTAGAAACACCCTACGCCTTCATCAGCATTATCACCCCCTCCGCTGATCTGCCTTGAGTAATCCCAGCGCAACATATCCGGATAGGGGCTGCCATGTGGCCTGTGACAGGAGAGGCACATAACCATATCAGTCCCGGCGGTTACCGTAGCACTGGACTCGGTAGGGACAGTAGGTCCTGGGCGTGCCACGGGAGAAAGAGGATCGTAGTCGCCTATGTCTGCATATTCCCCTCCGCTCGGAATCACCGCATCAGACGGATGACGCACCCACATGGCGTTGGCATCTTTCTGCTCGGTATGAAACAAACCATGACACCCGGTGCAAAATGCGGTTGTGGTATTTCCCAACCCACCAACACCACTTGCAAACCCCCAGCTGTTGCCATCGTCATCTACATAGCCCAGATATTCATTGTGATTTGTTTCCCCGACATGGCTGGTACCGTCATGAAGTCCGGCTTCCCAGGTACCGTCTTCATAACCCATAACCCCCGTTTCGTAGTGCCCACTTAGAAAACGATACCACCCTTGCTCTCCACCGTTAACCGCGCCCGGCTCCCCATTGGGATGATCATTGGCGTGATGCGCCACGTCGAGATGACAGCCTTCGCACCCCCCTTTAAAATTATTCCCATACACACCTGATAGATCAGCATGACATGAATTAGTGCCACATGTAGATTTTGGCTTTCCGGGTGCCTTATCAAGAAATTGGTCAGGTTCATTCCAAAAAACATTATGCCCCTTGGTATGATCGTTACCTAGGTCATTCTTTACCCAGTAGAAATTCCCCCCGGCGAGATACTCGGTAGGCTCAGATCCGGTAAAAAGAACCACTGGTACCTTGGTTCCATCCATTTCGTAATATGTGCTGTGTGCACTTGAGGAATGGCATCCAACACAGTCATTAGTCAGCAGTGCCGCGTTCGGACCGGAGTCACTTACAACCTCGGCATTCTGACTATTGTGCATGGTATGGCAATTGGAACAGGGGCCACTCACCATTGCATGGCCGCATGTAGCAAAAAGCAGCAAAAACAGAATCTGTCCCACGCTTACGCGCTTAACCTTCATTACACATTTCAAGAGTGGCCCCATTTGTTCCCCCTCACAAGCTTATCCATGAAATACAATTCAACACAAAACAAATGCGTGCCTGCATGCAAACTTCTGCTAGAATGGCACGACTGACTCAATGGTTGTTTGCACAGCCTGTACCATATAACAACAAGCTAAGCATGAATATGTGCGGGAAAAAAGAAATATAGGTAAGTGTGGGAAATAGCTTGTGGATAATTTATTCTAATTTTTATAATATGATAATTTGCAATTAAATAACCTTAGAAATGACCAACCGGTGTGGCATTAGCCCCAGAGCGCCATTTAACCGGGTTATTTCGCTCACCCGTGGGTGCTTTAATGATTAATACTCCAGCATAAATATTCAAAGAGGCGAGGATCATGAAACCAGCAGCAAAGCCCTCTGAAACACCGGATCAGAAAACACCCAAGCATGCAGACGAGGCCATCATTCCACGTCTGCTCGCAAGTAATGCCCTGCGCGCAAATATGGAAAAACACATGACCCTGAAT
>JAIVHC010000094.1:2731-4529 GCA_020201305.1 Geobacteraceae bacterium | reverse complement strand
GAAACACCGAGTTGCTACTCAAGGTATGCCTGAAGGAACTGGAAAAGGCCGGCTGGACCACAGAAATGGTTCAGGTGGGTGGTACCGAAATCCGCGGCTGTACCGCGTGCCAGCAGTGCTTTACGAGCAAAAACAACAGATGTGTAATTGAAAGCGACAATTTCAACACCATCTACACCAAAATGCTTAAAGCCGATGCTATGGTTCTTGGCTCCCCTACTTACTTTGCCGCTGTATCCGCCGATCTGAAGGCTTTGCTTGAGCGTGCCGGGTTTGTCGCGGTAGCCAACAACAATGCCTTTGCCGGCAAGATCGGCGCCGCGGTAGTGGCAGTCCGCCGTGGCGGTGCAATCCACGTGTACGACAGCATCAACCACATGTTTCAGATGTCGCGCATGATCGTACCCGGCTCCACATACTGGAATATGGGGATCGGCTTGAGTAAGGGGGATGTGCGCGAAGATGATGAAGGGATGGACAATATGCGCCACCTGGGACAGTGTATCGACTGGCTCGGACGCGCTATTATACCTAATATGGAGAGCTATCCGCAGGGATAAAAGGCAAGAAAGCAGACCTAAGTACGCAAAAACACCACCAGGGCTCCGTCGCCGCCATACTGCTTCGGAGCCCTGCCCCACTCTGCCACCCATGCTTTAGCGCGGGTGCGCAGATAGGCTTCGATATCGCTGCGCAATACCGATTCGCCATCTTTGGAGCGCAGCCCACGTCCGGTGATGATGAGGACGGTCTTCATCCCCTGGCGTTGGCGGCTCTCCAGAAATACGCGTACCTTCTTTCGCGCTTCCTCCCGGTAGCATCCGTGCAGATCCAGACTCGCTTCCGGGCGCAGACGCCCTTTGCGGAGCTGGCGCATGCGTCGGGCGCTGGCGTGTTCCTGCGCTGCTGCATCATTTTCCGGATAGCTATCGTTGAATACTGCATCCATCTGCCCCAAATGATGCAGAAACAACTCCTCTTCACTCAGCTCATCGGCATGAAAGCTGCTCTCACGTGTATGTTGTTCAGCATCATCACCCTGCTCAGTTGGAACCTCATCGGCTGCATATTCAGCATTATCATCCAGAGGCTCCACCCCGATCCCCCCCATAGCCGTTGCAAAATCAATATCGTCGTGTCCGGGTTCACGCGGTGAAGATTCCGGGTTATCCTCTTGTGCGGGATGCTTCACAGGGTGTGGTTCTGTTTTGGCGCTGGTACCAACACAAAGCCCCTTCATAGTATTGAAGGGGCTTGATTTGAACGTGTCCTGCGGAGCCTGCGCTGCGCGCTTCTTGCCACGTTTTTTTCTGCCATTGTCGCGCTCCTGACTGTGGCCCTACATGCGCGGCATTTTGCGCCGCCCCTGAATTGCCTTGGTCTGTTTTTTCACCATGGCCCCGGTTTTTTCGAGATGGAACTGGTACCAGAAATCTCCGTATCCATCCATCTTCATGCGTTTGTTATTTTCTACCGCCTTTAAGGATGCTACCAGGCGCTCATCACCCTTGGTCTTCTTAATCCCTTTTTCGAGTACTTCCATAGCCTTTTTCTTCTCCCCGATTTTATCCAGGCAGTAGGCGTAGAGATTCCAGATAAAAGGCTCTTTACGATTAGCTGCAACCGCCTTTTCAAACGCGTTGGTCATCTTGGCGGGTTTATTGCGCTTCATGTAGCTCACGGCAAGCATACACATCGCAACCCAGTGCTTGGCAAAGGCCTTCTCCAGATACGGGAGCGCCTTGGCGAACTCCTTACGGATGTATAATACCGTACCGATCTGGGCATTGAGCTGCCC
>JAIVHC010000094.1:0-2642 GCA_020201305.1 Geobacteraceae bacterium | reverse complement strand
GTATAATACCGTACCGATCTGGGCATTGAGCTGCCCCTTCACATAGAACTGCCACTTGGCGTATTTATACCCGCTTTTCAGGGTTGCGACCGCTTTTTCACCGCGGTTGTTCTGCATATCTTTCTGCGCTGTTTCTACCAGTGCAGTTACCTTTTTCATGGTATTGCGCGACATTAGAAAATATATGAGCATAAACAACACTACCGAAACAAGGCTGCAGTAGATCATGTCCCAGCCATATACAATGCGTAACGGCACCGCCGCCAGTATGGCAAACGCAAATGAAATCAAAAAGTTAAGCATGGAAAATTCTCACCTTTCCTGATAGAGCGGAAGTGCCGGACAAACCGGCGTTAATTTTTCTAAGGGATAAAACCGATACGTATAAATTACAAGCGCGTGAGTCTAACAACGCGAATGCAAAAAGTCAAAAGCTGATGGCGTCGCAAAAAGTCCGCCCTCCGGCGTTACGGCGTTTTTTCAGGACCTCGACATACCTAATGTATGCCTTCGCCCCTGAAAAACCACCAGGCCTTGTAGGGCGAAATTTTTGCTTAGCCATCTTATGATTTTTTGCAAAAGCATCAAAAGCTGAACTACGATCTGCCTGAAGCCAACTTCAGGGTCAGTTCGTCGCCGGGACGCAGAATATGACTTTCCGCAAGATTATTCCACTGACGGATATCTCCGGTCTCCACAGAATGCCGACGCCCGATATCCCATAACGTATCTCCCTTGCGCACCTTATAAACAATCTGGCGCGTTGGTGCATGGCTTCCTTTGGAACCAGAGGACGGGGACGAAACCAGTAGCTTTTGCCCCGGTTGAATCAAATCACTCCATCCCAGGCGATTCCACACGCGCAGTTGCTTTTCGCTTACATCGTTGCTGCGCGCAATGCTCCAGAGACTATCCCCTTTGCGCACGGTATAACTGCGCCGGTAGGTACGCATGTAGTCATCCTCAAGCTCTGTAACAGGGGTGGAAGTGTATCCATGATGCAAAGGGAGGATCAGATTCTGCCCGATCTGCAACCTGTGGGGATCAATAATTTTGTTCAAGTCAATAATATCATCCACCTGTATATTGTAACGCCTGGCCAACAGTGCAAGGTTTTCCCCGGCCTTGAGCTCATGGCGCCGGTAGCGATTCCTCTGCGTTGGAGGTATTTGGGCGTAGCGCTCGGAAAACCCTTGCCCAGCTCCGGGCGGAACCCTCAGGACGTAATTCTCAACCCCCGGCGGGGTACACCAGCGCTTGAGTTCCGTATTCAACATCTTCAGGGTGGCGTAATCCACCCCGGTGAGCTCCACGATTACCTCAAGATCGGTAGGCTGAGACACTGCCACTGTGTCAAATTTCAGAGGTTGGGCGTATTCTATGTTATCGAAACCGTAGTGCTCTGGTTGCTTGGCGATGATGATGGCTGCAAGCAACTTGGGTATATAGCGCTTGGTTTCCGCTCGCAGATAGTTTCCCTGAGCCAGACGCCAGAAATCGCGTGAATTATGGCGTTTAATCGCATTCAACATTTTACCGGGGCCGGCATTGTATGCGGCCGCCGCCAGATACCAGTCGTCAAAACGGGCGTACAGGTCACTCAGGTACTGCGCCGCCGCACGGGTAGCCTTTTCCACATCCCGCCGTTCGTCCCGCCACCAGGTATTTTCCAGCCCATACATGCGCCCGGTGGATTCGATAAATTGCCAGTAGCCCACCGCGTTGGCCCAACTGTGAGCGTTGCTGTTGAATCCCGACTCAATCAGAGCGAGCATGGCTAGATCCTGCGGCAGACCCTCCTCCGCAAAGGTCTGTTGCATCAGAGGCAGATAGCGCCCCGAACGCTCAAGCCAGATTTCAAATGAGCGTCGCCCCCGCCCTTTAGTGTAGTAGTTGACAAGTTCCTCTACCTGGGCATTTCGAACTACGGGGAAATCGTAATTCGGTACCCCCTTATCCTCCACCCCCTTTTCAGCACTCTTAGGGTTTCCGGCAGCGGAATTAATCTCTGCGACGTCAGGAGGCAGTACAGGCGTATTTTCATTTTCACCTTCACCCGCTGCATCCAGGGTCTCGGGGACAACAGTGGGCAACGTTGCAGCTGCTACGCTACCCGCATCAGCCTGAGAAACAGGCACGCCACTAACATCTGCACTGCGCTCCAACCGTGTAGCCGTGCACCCACTCATGCCAACAACTGCCAACAAAAGGATGCTAATATTTATCCAGTTTATCAATCCTTTACACATAGAATATCCAAGCATAAAATTAACTTTCGGGCAGGCGTTCAGGTTTTATGAACGGTTCGAGTTGGTCCAGAACTTTAAGGGCGTAAGATACATTCAGGCACGATACTGAGAGGCTCTTCTAGATTATATAAAATCGGTGTGGCAGTCAATATTATCAAACACCTTTTCATCGGGCCAGAAACGCCTCTGAAGCGCCTCCATCAGTGGTTTGAATGTAGCACGCTCCTGCGCACACACCGGGATGGCGTCATAGCGCCGACATAGTTCCTCAACTTCAGCAGTATCAACCTGATCCATTTTGTTGAAAATCCGCAGGCGCGGAGTATGGGCAAGATTAAGATCCTCGAGAATCTGATCCACCGCAGTAATGTGATCCTCAAAACAGGGGTCAGC
>JAIVHC010000265.1 GCA_020201305.1 Geobacteraceae bacterium | reverse complement strand
GACGCACACATTGTGTTACGTAAACAGGTAAAGGCGCGCATTGCCCGGACCCTTGCGGCGATGCGGGCGGAAAATACTCCATGAACACTGCCACCGAACTACATAAGCTTGATTTTGCCGCGCCGGAAGAACAGCACAGGCTCCAGCTCCAACTGCTGCGCGCCCATCTCGAATATCTGCAGCAGCATTCCCCCTACTATCGCCGCATGTTTGCCGCCCGGGGATTTAATCCGCGTGATTTTTCCGCTCGGGAGCAGCTCCAGGATCTGCCCCTCACTTCCAAAAGTGATCTGTGCAGTTGCAATGACGCCTTTCTGGCTGTAGACCCGCTGGAGGTGGTGGATATCTGTCAGACTTCCGGCACCACCGGTGAGCCGGTTACCCTGTGGCAGAGCGAACACGATCTGGAGCGCCTCGCCTACAATGAATCTCTTGCGTTCCGCGCCGCCGGATTGAAGCCCACCGACCGTGTGCTGGTGGGGGCGGCCCTCGATCGCGTCTTCATTGCCGGGCTGGCGTATTTTCTCGGTTTGCGTCGCATTGGCGCTACCATCATCCGTGCGGGTTCCGGACAGCCCGCCCTCGTAGCTGAGCTTATCCGGCGCCAGCATCCCAATGTACTCATCGGGGTGCCGAGCCTCATGCTGGCCCTGGCGCGCCAGTTTCAGGAGCAGGGGCAGGATCCTGCCGCCTTAGGGATCGAAAAGGTTATCTGTATCGGCGAGCCGGTGCGCGGTAACGATCTGGAGCTCTCTGCACTGGGGCAGGCACTGGCGCAGCAGTGGGGCGCGCAGGTGCTCGGAACCTATGCGAGTACCGAAATGGCCACCGCGTTTGCCGACTGCACCAGCGGCTGCGGCGGACATGTGTTGCCGGAACTGATCTACGCCGAGATTGTGGATGCGGACGGGAAGCCACTCCCTCCGGGCGAGACAGGCGAGGTGGTGGTAACCCCGCTGCAGATGTGCGCTACCCCCCTGCTGCGCTACCGCACCGGGGATATGGCATGCATGCATAGCGAGCGTTGCGCGTGTGGACGCACGAGTCCACGTCTGGGCCCGATTGTAGGACGGCGAGAACAGATGCTCAAATGCCATGGCACCACCCTGTTTCCCGCCGCGATCAGCAATGTCCTGGCCGGGATGGAGGCGGTGCAGGGGCACTACATTGAGGTACGCAGCAGTTATGACCTGTGTGACTCCATTCGTGTGGTGGTGGGGTGCCGTGATTCCACCCTCACAGCGGACATAGTGGCAGACATGATCAGAGCACATACCCGGGTGAAGCCGGAGGTGGTTCTGGTTTCTCCCGCGGAAGTTCAGCGCAAGGTTCTGCGTCCGGAAAAGCGCAAGCCGGTTACATTTTTCGATTATCGCACCCAGGTGGCACAGTAGAGAAGAGGAAGCATGACAACAAAAGATCGCGTAGTCCTTAACGGTTACGACCTAAGCATTGACGATATTGTGGCCATCGGCGTAGGCGACAAAGAGGTTGCCCTGGATCCGGAGGCGCTGCAGCGCTGTAAGGCTAGTCGGGAGTTTCTCGCGCGCGAGGTGGGCGCGAAACGCGTGATCTACGGGGTGAATACCTCATTCGGGCCCATGTGCAACAAGATTATTGATGACGATGAGATCGAGCAACTGCAGGTAAATCTGATCCGCAGCCATGCCGCAGGGTTGGGGGAGCCGCTCAAGGATTACATCGCCATTGCGGTGATGGCGGTACGTCTTAACACCCTGGTAAAAGGTTACAGCGGGGTGCGCATCGAACTCCTCGAACATATGCAGTGGATGATCAATACCCGCATTGGCGCGTATATCCCCGAGAATGGCAGTGTGGGCGCTTCCGGCGATCTGATTCATCTGGCACACCTGTCGCTGGCGATCATCGGTGAGGGGCAGATGTACTCCAACGGCGTCCTGTGTCCGGCGCAGGAAGTATATGCACAGCTGGGGCGTGCACCCATGCGCTTGAGTTTCAAGGAGGGGATCGCCCTCATGAACGGTACCAGCGCTATGACTGCGCTGGGAGCATTTGCGATCTTCGGGGCGCGCAAACTCCTCAATCTCGGGTGTGTAACCGGGGCCTTCGCGCTGGAGATCTTCGGCGGTATCGACGATGCGTTTGACGAAGACCTGCACCGGGTGAAACCCCACCCGGGGCAGGTGGAAGTGGCGGCCACCATCCGCAATCTGTACCACGGCTCCGCCAATATCACCCTGCGCTCCGAAATGCATGAACGTATCCGTGAGCAGGGCAGTGCCGGCCCGGTGTTTGAGACCAGCATCAACGTGCAGGATGTGTACTCGGTACGCTGTACCCCGCAGGTGCTGGCCCCGGTATCCGAGGCGGTGGCGCAGGCGGAGCAGGTCGTAGTTACGGAGGCGAACTCCTCCAACGACAATCCGATTGTGATCCCGGAGAAGAACAAGATCATCCACGGGGGCAACTTCCACGGCCAGAGTATTGCGTTTGCCATGGATTCACTGTGTATGGCGATCTCCACTCTGTGCAATCTGTCGGAACGGCGCACGAACAAATATCTTGATCGCAATATCAATGAGGGGCTGCCGGAATTTCTCATCCCCGGCACCAAGGGCCTTACCATGGGCTTTATGGGGGCGCAGTACCTCTCTACGTCAACCACGGCAGAGAACCGCCAAC
>JAIVHC010000093.1 GCA_020201305.1 Geobacteraceae bacterium | reverse complement strand
CCTCGGACCTCCAAAACCAGAGACATTCCTGCTATTTCAATGCGGCAGAAAGGTCGAGGGCGTCCCCGTGTGGGTCAGACTCAGGCGGTGCATGGCGCGGGTGCAGGCTACGTAGAGGAGATTGCGCTCCATAGGGGTGTGGTAGTTGGTTGCATTCACCTCGGGCACGATTACGCGGTCGAACTCGAGCCCTTTGGCCATGTGGGCGCTGCACACGATAATGCCGGCGGAAAAGTCGGCGCTTGAGGCGTCGAGGAGCTGGTGCTGGATATCTTCCCTGCGCAGAGCGGCGGCGATCTTTTTCGCCTGTTTGTGGGTCTTGCAGATGATCCCCAGATGGTTATGTTCCGAGTCGAGGAATTCGGTTGCCTGGTGCAGAATCTGACGGGATTCTTCGGCACCGCTGCGGCAGGCGAATACGCGTGGAGCCTCACCGTTGCGCTTCATGGGTACCAGCTCGGGGTTGGGGGATATCTGATCCGCAAAGCGCATGATGGGCAGGGTGGAACGGT
Source organism: Geobacteraceae bacterium (assembly GCA_020201305.1). GTDB lineage: Bacteria > Desulfobacterota > Desulfuromonadia > Desulfuromonadales > Desulfuromonadaceae > JAIVHC01. The sequence continues at coordinate 2,996 of JAIVHC010000093.1, read as the reverse complement.
AGCTGCGGGTCAGGGTCATGTAACTTGCGCCGCCAAACGGCTTGCAGATCTGCTCTGCGTTTGAAGCGCTGTAGGGATTCACTGCCTGGGCCACATCGCCCAGAATGGTCTTGCTACAGAAAAAAAGGCGCGCAAGCACCGCATACTGGATGGGAGCATAGTCCTGCATTTCATCGATGAGGAGGTGCTTAACCTCCCGGTACGGATTTATAATCCCCTCCAGACGCTGCTTAAAATAGATCAGGGGAAATACATCGGCGTACTCGAGTTTGCTCCCTTTCGCGAGTTTGAACATCTCAGGGCGCCCGATCCAGGTATAGAACTCCTGGTGCATCGAGCTGCTTGAGAAAATCGGCGCATGACTTGAAGACGATGCGTTCGCGTAGGGATTCATCCGGCGCTTCGAGGAGGAGAGCGGTCTGCTCGAAAAAACTCTGAAAGCGGATTTTGTGCTCCAGCAACTCATCCGCAAGGCGTTCCATACCAATCTCAGCGACGGACTCCTCACCGAGTTCGGGCAGCACATTGCCGATGTAAGCGGCAAATACCCGGTTGGGGGAGATAATCAGAATATCCTTCGAGCTTAAGGTCTCCTTGAAACGGTAGAGGAGAAAAGCGATGCGGTGGAGAGCAATCGAGGTCTTCCCGGATCCCGCCACGCCCTGGATGATGAGGGTTTGCGCCTCGTCATCGCGTATGATGGCGTTCTGATCACGCTGGATGGTGGCGACAATATTCTTCATGCCGTCATCGGAGGCGCGGGCGAGTTCCTGCTGCAGCACATCGTCAACAATATTGACGCCGCTCTCCAGCATGAATTCCATCTCCCCATCGCGAATCCGCAACTGGCGTTTGCGCATGATCTCGCCATGTATCATGCCGGACGGTGATTCATACGCCGCGGGCCCCGTCTCGTAGTCGTAGAACAGGGAGGCGACCGGGGCGCGCCAGTCATACACCAGATGTTCTTTGTGCTGCTCATCGTGGAAATGATGCACCCCGATATAAAATACTCCGGGCTCTCCGGGCGAATTCCCATCCTTTTGCGCGAAATCAAAGCGCCCGAAATACGGAGATCGCCTGAGCTTGAGAAGGCGCTGCTGTTGGGCCACAAGGGTCTCGGCCGTCATCAGCATCTGTTCAATCGACTGGCGCGTCGTGACTTTCTCGACGTGGTCCATGCCGGTCTTATTCTCCCACAGATAGGTCTTCTGCGCCTGGATATCATGCTGATAGCGTGCAAGGCGTTCGTCGAGACCCTGCAGGGTCTGATTCAAGCGGCGTTTCACCTCTTCGAGGCGCAGACGCTCTTCATGTTCAGGATCGGGGTGGCACAAATCGGGGGGGTTATCTGTTTTCATCGGGTAAATCCTTGATGGCGTCGCAAAAAGTCCGCCCTCCGGCGTTACGGCGTTTTTTCAAGACCTCGACATACCTGATGTATGCCTTCGCCCCTGAAAAACCACCAGGCCTTGTAGGTCGAAATTTTTGCTTAGCCATCTAATTTTGTGTTTTCTGCGAAAAGGGAAATCCTTGGATCATGGTCTGCGTACATAAAGCGGCTTTACATTACCTCGAGCCCTGCGAACTTGAGCAACAGGCGCTTGGGGCCGAAGCGGTTGAAATACACTATCACTTTCTGTTTATCCCCCGATCCTTCAATCCGTCTTACCGTGCCGATGCCGAAGCGCGCATGCTGCACCCGGGCACCGATACGTAATCCACCCTTGGGTGCGGCGGCAGGTTCTACCTCTATTACCGGTTCATGTGGGGCCGGATCCTGCCCTGCGGAGGTAGCGGACGCGGAAGCTTCAGAAGCACCCCCGGCTTGCGGCGCCGCAGCATCCTCCCCCTGCACAGGAAGCTGGGCAAATACCGCCGCGAGGTTATGTGCGGAACCCTGCGCGCCACCCTGGGCACCCTGCTTCTGCTCTATCAGATGGGCGGGTATTTCATCCAGAAAGCGGCTCGGACGATTGAACTGGTAACTGCCGTATACCCGTCTACGCCTGGCGTTGGTGAGGTAGAGCTTTTCGCGCGCGCGCGTCATACCCACGTAGCACAGGCGGCGCTCCTCCTCGAGTTGATCCCCGCTGTCACCAGCACGCTCGCCGGGGAAGATTCCCTCCTCCATTCCGGTCATAAACACCACAGGAAACTCCAATCCCTTCGCAGCGTGGAGGGTCATCAGGGTAACACGCTCGCTCTGCATATCCTTGGTGTCAAGATCGGTAACCAGAGCGATCTGCTCCAGGTATTCGTGCAGATCCTGCGCGTTGCCGCAGCGTTCCTCCATCCCCGCAAGGAGCTGATCCAGGTTGTCCATCCGATCGCGGCTCTCCTGGGTGTTGTCACTTTTGAGCATCTGCGCGTAGCCGCATTCCTGAATAAGCTCTGCCGTGAGCTGCGGGTAGGGGATCTCTTCAAGACGCGCCCGGAGATCCTCCATCAGGGCGACAAAGCGCTCCACCCGTTTTGCCGCCGCTGCAGAAAGAATATTTCGGCTTAGTGCCATGCAGCACGCAGGATAAAACCCGCCCGCTTCCGCTTCGAGAGCACCGATTTTAGCCACCGTGGCGGCACCGATGCCGCGCGCGGGCACGTTGATGATGCGGCGCGCGGAGACCGAATCTACCGGGTTCACAAGCACACGCAGATACGCAAGGATGTCCTTAATCTCCATGCGGGCGAAAAAGCGCGTACCCCCGAACATCACATAGGGGAGCTGCTCGCGCATCAGGGTCTCCTCCAACACGCGCGACTGCGCATTGGTGCGGTACAGCAGTGCCATATCTCCGAGATGGCGGCCCGCGTCACACTCGCGCCTCACACAGGCTACAATATGCCGCGCTTCCTCCAGATCGTCATCAAGTTCGGCACAGCTGATGAGATCGCCTCCATCCTTGTCGGTCCACAGGGTCTTGCCCTTGCGTCCCACGTTATGCGCCACTACGTGCCCGGCGGCGTCAAGGATCACGGCGGTGGAGCGGTAGTTC
>JAIVHC010000092.1 GCA_020201305.1 Geobacteraceae bacterium | reverse complement strand
CCGCGGGTGGAGTCGAGGGTGAGTTCTGTTACACGGTTGCCTTCAAGCAAGCCGTCAAATCCGTCCAGTATCCCGAGCACGCGCCAACCGTAATTTTTTATGGCTGAACGTACTACACCGCGGATCACTGCATTAAGCCCCGGACAGTCTCCGCCGCCGGTGAGAATTGCAACAGTTTTAGCCATAGTTATTACTCCTTCTTGCCGGTTATTCTTTCTCGCGTGTAGTAGGTGTGGGCGCGGGCGCAGCATTGCGTGTCGCTATCGCCAGAGTACCAAAGCCGTTTTCACGTGCAAGGTCCACCACTGCAATTACGCGTCCGTGTCTGACCTCTTTATCTGCAAGTAGCTTGAAACTGGTTTCGGCAGCATTGCCTGTGTAATTCTTCATCAAATTCTTGAGTTGTTCCATATCCACTTTGCGTTCATTAAAGAGGATCGTACCATCTTCCTCCAGATATACCTTGACCTCAGTCTGTTCTCCTTCCGGAGTGCCGCTTGAAGCCTGAGGCAGATTGATCCCGATGGCGGAAGAATCGACAAACGAGGTGGAAATCATGAAAAAAATGAGCAGGAGAAACACCACATCCACCATGGGGGTAATCTCGATTCTTACCTCATCGCGCTTTTTGCGTCTGAACGCCATAATTAAAATTGTGCCTGTTGCTGATTAGAAAGCGAATCTGTGGCAAGTTTGTCTACCAGGTGCAGCGCACTGACCTCAAACTCATCTGCGAGAATATCGGCCTTACTGGTCAGATATTTATGCAACAACATCACCGGAATTGCGACACTCAAACCGGTCGCCGTGGTAATGAGTGCTTCAGAAATTCCCGCTCCCAGGGTTTCAGGGGTTCCCACCCCCTGGGCGGCGAGTTCGGTAAAGGCGCGGATCATCCCCAGCACCGTACCCAACAGACCTAGAAGCGGAGTGATTGCGGCAATGGTACCGAGCAGCCCCAGGTAGCGCTCCAATGCTGCCACCTTAAAGGCACCAGTCTCTTCCACCAGGGTTTTAATATGCTTGCGCTGTGCTCCAGCAACGTTAAGTGCCGCAAGATAGATATGCGAGAGCATGAAGTCACTCCGTTCACACACCGCTTTCGCTTCATCAATCCGTTCATTTGCCACCAGAGACTGGACTTCAGCAGAGAGCTTTCTGCCCCGACGGCGTAAGGAGGTATATGTCCAGAGACGTTCAAAAAAAATCCCCAATGCCAGAACCGAACACACCAAAATGGGGTACATCAGAAAACCGCCTTTGGCAAACAGCTCCAGCAGATATGAACCCGAATCCAGCATCTATCTACTTCCTGTCCTCTTCTTTGGTTTCCACTTCATCTGTGGGGAGTGCAATAACCTCATCAGTTTCGGATCCTTCCGGGGGGGATTCTCTATCCGTATCCAGAGCTGCATCTGCGAGGAGTTCATCCTCCTGGTCCTTAACCGGCTGTATCGCAGCAGAATCAGCTTCTGCTGTAGCAGTCTCAGTGGTTGGCGCTGTAGTTGAGTCAGGAGTATATGCAGTTCCTGCAGCTGTTGATCCTGTGGCTGCATAATTTCCTGCGGAGCTGCTGGGAGTGGACGGCTCTACCTCGTCTGTCTCATTTTTCTTCTGTTTGTTCTTTTTATCTTTTCTGCTCTCTTTGGCCTGCTCTGCCGAACCGGTTCCGGCATGCTTAAGCTGACGTTTGAGCTTGATAATCTTCAGCGTGGAGCCAAACGATGCCACAATCATCCCCAGGACAAAGGTAATAATCAAAACCAGAAAAAGTTCAATTTCCGGGGTTTTATATGTCCAGAACTCGACTATCACTTTATCGGGATTATCGCGCACAAATACAAACAGTACCGCCAGACCGACCAGAGCCAAAAACATTTTCACAAATTTCATTGTATATCTCCCGCTGCATAAATAATACTGATGTTAGCGTAACGTAACTATATACCTTTGGAATAGGTCCACTCAACAGATGTATTTTATAGTTACAAGTTGGCCACTCAAACAATGTTTCAGACGTTAGACGATTTCAGAGACGGCGTCAATGTTGATGGCGTCGCAAAAAGTTCGCCCTCCGGCGTTACGGCGTTTTTTTCAGGACCTCGACATACCTAATGTATGCCTTCGCCCCCCCCCCAAAAAACCACCAGGCCTTGTAGGACAAAATTTTTGCTTAGCCATATTCTAGGAGTCTGTCGGACTTTCCATGAATCGGCTGTTGTTCGCCCGCGCACTCAATTATCCTCCCGCTTTAGACCAGGTATGGCTGATTGTGCCTCTGAATCTGAAAAATACTGTAACAAAGGTTCGACAGCCGGCACGTCAGCTGGTGCGAGATTATACGTGCGTAGATCATACAGATCCACCCATTTAAGTTGCGCATGGACATTGCATTGTAGAGTACTTCACGCTCGATGCACTCGCTTACCGACTCCCCGGGTTCAACCTTTCCACCGGGGAATTCCCAATATCCCCCCAGGCGTGATCCTACCAGACGTTGCCCCAAGAGTATCCTACCTTGCTCAACAATGATAGCGGCACCAACTTCAAGCATCAGGCATCTGGCTCCATATCGGTTTCAATCTCGGAACGTTCGATTACACTCGCGGGAATTTTTCGTTTCACTTTCACCCCCAGATCCACAAAGCGGCTCGCCTGACTGATGAGGTTTCCCCGCCCTTGCGTCAGTTTATTCATAGCACTGTGGTACTGCTGGTCCAGAGTGGTTATCTGGGTGCCGATCTTCTCCATATCCTCTACAAAACCGCGTAATTTGTCGTACACTGCTCCGGCGCGTTCAGCTATAGCACGCGCGTTCTGGTTCTGACGCTCAAAGCGCCAGATGTTTTCCACTGTGCGCATGGTAGCAAGCAAGGTCGTGGGGGTAACTACAACCACATGCTGCTGCATGGACAACTCCAGCAGATCTTCCGCATAATGCACCGCACAGATGAAAGCAGGCTCCAGGGGCATGAACATCAGGATGAAATCCAGAGATTCCACCCCTTTCAGATCAGCATAGTCTTTGGCTCCAAGACTGGTGATATGCTGACGTACCGCACTGACATGCTGCTTGAGCGCGTGTTCCTTCTCTGCACTGTCTTCAGCACTGCAGTAGCGCTCATACGCCGTAAGAGAGACCTTGGAGTCGATGATGATCTCTTTTCCTTCTGGCAGATGCACTACCACATCGGGGCGCAGAAGCCTATTCTCCTCATTGCGCAGAAGGACCTGGGTGTCGTATTCGTATCCCTTGCGCAACCCGGACTGCTCCAACACCCGCTCCAGCACCATTTCACCCCAGTTACCCTGAAATTTATTTTCCCCTTTAAGGGCACGGGTAAGATTGACCGCCTCCTGATTCAACTGATGGCTGGTGGCACGCAAGTGCTCGAGCTCATGGCGGATTGAATTGCGATCCTTGAGATCGGTAACGTGAATGGTATCGATCCGCTGCCGGAACTCCTGCAGTTGGGAACGCAGCGGATCGAGGATCTCGTTCAGGCCGCTCTTGTTTTCATGTTTAAAAGTGCGGCCCTTCTCTTCAAAAATATCCTGCGCCAGGTTTTTGAACTGCGCTTGCATGGATTCACGCGTCTGGCGCAGAAATTCCTCTTTCTCCTGCATGTAATGCTGTTGCTCTTCCAGCCGGGTTTCCGCGCGCACCAATTGTGCGTGGGTGTTTTGCAGTTTCGCCTCTAAGGCTTCTGTATCCTGCCTGGCTTTACTTTCACTCTGTTCTAATTCCAGGTACTGGCGTGTGAGTGTGTCGCACTCCTGGCGCACATCCCTATAGCGCCGACGTACCCGTATCCAGGCAGAAAACAGAATCAGGAAGACGCCCGCACCACCAGCTACAACGAGGTGCCACATCTCGACATATGCTAGAGAGAAAAAATTCATCAACTCAATCCCTGCCCACCTGACCAGTTATCATGTCCCCGGGGATGGAATCACACTCCTTCTGGCTTAGATTGAGCTGACGCCATGCGAGCTTGAAAATCGCGCGCATTTGCATCACTTCGTGCTCTCTATCGTCGTACAGAGACACATCCGCATCCCAGGTGCGCTCACCTGCATGTACCACATTGGCACTCGCACGCACCCACCCCTGCATTACCGGATAGAGGAAATCAACCTCCATGTGGGTGGTGGCAGCACCATTGGCATAGGCATACATAAACGGCATGCGCAACTCCGCCTTTCCGGCATGTGCCTCAAGAATCTCTATCCCAAGGGATTGTTCGAACGGCGCACAGCTAATCCAGTTTTTAAGTTTCACCTTGTGGGGTCCGGTATTTTGGTTATCAGTGAGCGTCATGGCGTTCCTTTCTGTTCCGGTAAAACTCCTTCTCGTTCCAGCAGGCGACGTTTAAATGCAGTCCCATAGCGGAATCCCCCCACTCCACCTCTGTGAGGCAACACCCGATGACAGGGCACCAACCCCACCAGGGGATTTGCCGCAACAGCGTTGGCCACGGCACGGTACGCATGCGGGTGTCCTATGTGCGAGGCAAGAGCAGCGTATGTGCGCGTTTCTCCGTCCGGGATATCCAACAATGCGCGCCATACCCGCTGCTGAAACGGAGTACCACTGAGGATTAACGTACCGTGAGCTGAAGGTGGAAGTACTTCGCGTATGGTGGGTAGATTGCCCTGTTCCAGAGGAGCCAGAGGAGCCGTAGCAGATAATTGCGGCCAGCGTCGGCGTAAATATTCCGGCATGCATAAACGTTTATCCAGAGGGTGGGGATTAAAATACAGCGCATACAAACCGGAACAACCCCACACTATGCCACATGCATAGGCTTCTAATTGAGAAAATGGAGATGTCACCTGGGAATTTACCAGGTTCTGATACCGACTCTCCTCCAGACTCTGACATCTAATCTTGAACCCCTGACTTGGGAGAATATCGCAATGCACCTGCTCAGCAACCACACCCACAGTTGTGGCACAGCGCATCCCCTCCGGCCGGTGCAATACTCTCAGGTGAAAATGCCACCCGTCGCACCCCGCGTTTCACATCCGCAAGAAAGTCAGCATCTCTGCTTGCACCCAGAAACTGCCCCAGGCACAGACTCGGAAACCCATGCTCCGGCGCACAGATACGCACGCTGTTGAGCATATCCTGATAACCATTGATCTTCAGACATACGTTGGGTTCGTGGCTGAAGTTGAAATGCACCCCGGTTCCGCTCAACTCCCGATTGAGTTGCGCAAAAAACGGCTCTATCGCGGCATCATCAAATGAATACTGCCACATTCCCCCGAACTCTCTGGCGTAAAAAACCACGGTTATTTCCTGCATTCTCAAATCTCCCCTTCAGTAGTATTTCACAAACCGCGGCACTCATTTTAGGCCAGGAGTATCAGTATAGCAA
>JAIVHC010000264.1 GCA_020201305.1 Geobacteraceae bacterium | reverse complement strand
GACTTGAACACCCAGTCAAATGGGCCGAATTTTCCTCCCATGATAACGGGATCACCGCCTACAGTCATGAAGATCGGGGTTTTGCCTTTGTTGGCAAGCATTTTAACCGCCATGCCGGTGTCGGTCTTGGTGGGGCCGATGATGGCGGCAACGTTGTCTTTATAGATAAACTTTTTCGCCAGGTTTACCGCTTTCGCCGGGTTGGCCTCTGTGTCCCCTACAATCAGCTCAATCTTGCGCCCGTTAATGCCACCCTGCGCATTGATTTGTTCCACTGCCATCTCCGCCACCAGTTTGGTCGGGGTGCCGATAAAAGCGGCATTGCCTGAGAGGTCAAAAAATGCGCCGATTTTGATGCTCTCACTGGCGTGGGCGCTAAGAGCCATGCTCAGGAGCATGGCAGTAAGTATCAGTATTTGTTTCATGTTTTTCTCCTCCTTAATAATCAGACAATCTCATCCTGGATACGATTGTCAAATACGCGCTGGCTTTTCTTTTCCGAGCGCGGCAGGGTGGCGTAGTCCACCAGTTCGAGTTCGGCGCTTACCATCAGTTGCTTTTTGATCTGGTGTCCTGCTTCGTGGATAAGTTCGGCACTGCGCGCCGCATCCACCCCCTGGCCGCGTTCCACCACCATGCGCATGTGGTCGCGCCCCGAATCCTCATCGCGACTGAGGTGGATCTGATACTCGCTCCCCAGCCCCGGCACCTGGGAGAGGATGGTGTCGATGCTGCTGGGGTAGATATTCACGCCGCGGAATTTGATGGTGTCATCCGAGCGTCCCTTGATGCGTGAATGGCGTGGCAGAGGGCTGCCGCAGGTACATGGACCGGGGATCTTGCGTGTGATGTCGTGGGTGCGGTAGCGCAGCATGGGAGCGCCTTCCTTGCACAGGCTCGTAACCACCATCTCGCCCCATTCTCCGTCGGGTACCGGCTCCAGGGTTTCCGGGTCGATGATCTCGAGAATGAAATAATCGGCCCAGTAGTGGATGCAGTCGTGATCGGAACATTCAATGCCGGTGCCGGGGCCGTAGAGTTCGGTGAGGCCGGTGATGTCGAAGAGCTCTGCACCGCCGAAGAGTTCGGATATCTTGCGCCGCATGGAGACCGAGGAGCGCTCGGAGCCGTAGATGATCTTGTTGACGTTGATCTTGTCCGCGATGCCGCGGTGGTGGATCTCTTCCGCCATCAGTAATGCCATGGAGGCGGTAGAGCAGAACACCGTGGATTGAAAATCGAGGAGAAATTGAATCTGCAGATCGATGTTCCCCGGTCCCACAGGCACCGCCATGGCGCCGATTTTTTCACACCCGGCCTGAAACCCCGCTCCTGCAGTCCAGACGCCGTAGCCCACCGCAATCTGAATTCGATCCAGGGGGGTAACCCCGGCCATCTGGTAGCAACGCGCAAAGAAGTACTCCCAGTCATCCAGATCCTTCTGGGTGTAGCACAGCACTTTACGTTTCCCCGTAGTGCCGGAACTCGCATGGATGCGTACAATCTGCTCGAACGGCACCGCGCGCAACGGGAACGGATAGCCGGCGCGCAGGTCGTCGGCGTCGGTAAACGGTAGACGCTGCAGATCCTCGAGAGAGGTGATTTGAGCCGGAGTAACACCGGCTGCATCGAGATTTTCGCGATAAGAGCTCGATCCTTCGTAGGCATGGCGCACACTCCATTGCAGACCCTTGAGCTGGTGGCGGTGCAGTTCATCTTCAGTGGCGAAAGAGGGCATAAAATTCTGATGACGCATATCGGGTTTCTCCAAACGGATATTGGTCAGACCTGCCGCCCCAAGGCGGCTTGCTTTCGGACTCGCGTTGCTTGCGGCGCCTAAAAAGGCGGCGCGCAAATCGGGATCGTTGAGGAGTTCATCGCTGTGCCCCTGCTGTACCAGCTTCCCGTTGGCGAGCAGATAGGCCCGATCCGAGGCGGACAGGGCGCGGGCGGCGTTCTGCTCCACCAGCAGAATCGTGGTGCCGGCGCGCGCGAGTTGGTGGATAATCGCAAATATTTCATCGGTAATCTTTGGTGCCAGCCCCAGGCTGGGTTCATCCAGCAGGAGCAGACGCGGTTTCGCCATCAGGGCACGCCCCATGGCAAGCATCTGCTGCTCTCCGCCGGAGAGGGTGCCGGCGAGCTGGGTGCGGCGCTCCTGCAGGCGTGGGAAGCGCTGGTATATTTCATCCACCCGCTGCTGCTGGGTGGAACGTTTAAGTTTCAACGCCATCGCCCCAAGGATGAGGTTTTCCTCCACACTCAGATGTGCAAACACCTCGCGCCCTTCCGGAGAGAGGGCGAGACCGCGGCGTACCATGGCAGCGGGAGAGGTTGCGGTTACATCATTACCCTCCAGGTAGATCTGCCCTGCGCTGGGTTTGAGCAGCCCCATGATGCATGTTAAGAGGGTGCTTTTGCCTGCGCCGTTGGCGCCAATGAGGGCAATGGTTTCTCCGCGCCTGATGTGCAGATCAACCCCGAACAGAGCCTGGGCCGCACCGTAGTGGGAGCTGAGGTGTTCAACTTCGAGAAGTATTTCTGCTGTTCCCGCACTCATGCGGTAGCCTCCATGCTTCCGAGATATGCTTCGAGAACGCGCGGATTGCGCTGGATCTGCGCAGGAATTCCGCACGCAATCACCTTCCCGCTGTCGAGCACCACCACCTGATC
>JAIVHC010000091.1 GCA_020201305.1 Geobacteraceae bacterium | reverse complement strand
ATTCATCCTCAGGGACACTGGCAGTTCCGTGGAACAATATGGAATAGGCTTTCTTGACACCCCATCTGTCAGCATGTAGCGTACTATCTGATACATACATCGGATGAAACTTCTCTGCAATAAATCTCTTATTGGCAACTAAGATGCTTTCGCAGAAAGTATTGATTGGGATGGCTAAGCAAAAAGCTCCAAATGCAAGGCGCGTGATTGTCCCTGTAGAGACGTTGCATGCAACGTCTCATACGTACGTCGAAGCAGCGAGATAATTACCACCTTTCTTATAATGGCACAGCAGTTGATGAGTTTTTGCGACGCCATCAACTAAGGCGAATACTTACGGTAGATATGTTGTTCGCGAAAAGGAGCATCACCATGAAAGATACCGAAGATAAGATTCCAACACTGGAGGAAGCTCTAAAGAAACCATGCAAGCATCGTGACAAGTCTCTGGCGCTGCAGCCTATGGATAACTACAGCAAAACACCCGGAGGCCCTAACGGGCTACCTTTGAGCTTCTGGGCTGCATGGGATTTAAAGGATCGCCCGCGTAGAATCGCCCTGCTTCTCGATGACTGCCAGGAAGAATACAGACCTTATGCTGGGGATATCCTCCCGAATCTGATTAAACTGGTGGATGTTTTTCGCACCGCTAAATCGGACAGTGACGGGGTGTGCATAACATGGAGTTCCTGGACCCGTACCTTTGATGACGGCATCTCCAATGCCATGGATCGATGGTATGGCCCCAAAGGGCTGCGCCCGGAAGACCCGCAGAACGCCATCTATGTTTTCACCGGTTCCCCCGGGATTAAACCTCTGGCGGAAATAGCCCCGAGCGACAAGGAAGTCTCCGAGGGGTGGTTCTACCACGGGAAGCATCTGGATATGTTCTGGAATTTCGATGAGAATGGGAAATCCTACCTGGATGAAAAACTTAAAGCAAAAGGCATTGATACCATCGTTCTTTCGGGGCTGTGGACGGACGAATGTATCCTCAGTACCGCCTATGCAGGCAGCTCACGCGGTTATGATGTTGTGGTTGTAAGTGATGCCGTTGCAACGGCAACGGCCAACCAGAAAACAGCTTTGACTATTGCGGAAAGCACGATGTCCAAGGTGGTGTCAACCGACGAAGTTATCAGCTATATGGAGAACGATTTCGTCACCGGGGAACCAGGAGCTGTGAAAGGTACAACATACCCTGATGGGCGCAAAGAAGACTGATTTTCGCAAAAAATCATAAGATGGCTAAGCAAAAATTTCGACCTACAAGGCCTGGTGGTTTTTCAGGGGCGAAGGCATACATCTGGTATGTCGAGGTCCTGAAAAAACGCCGTAACGCCGGAGGACGGACTTTTTGCGACGCCATCAAATGTGGGGATATATGCCGACCATGGATTGGGCTGGACGTATCCCCGGCCAATCCCTACAGCTCTCTACCCTCAAACAGATAACGCTCCGGATTCCAGCTTCGAAGATGATCCTTCTGAGCATCACCGGGTTTTTCTTCTACATCGGTATAAGGCACAAGCCAGAATTTGCCGCGCCAGAGCCCCGAGGCTCCCTAAATATGTATCTGCGCATCACGCCCACTCCTGACAATGGCAACGATATGGCCCCTTGCGTCCGGGTAGGTTGATTCATGTTGAATTAGAGCATAGCGTGTATCCGCTTCGGGTGCGTCCCCGCTCAAACGGAAGCTGTTTTGCGTGCGGGAGAATTCAAGGCGCGCCTGGGGACCGGCATAGTCAATCTCCCACGTATGTGGATCTTTGGTATACAGGTGCAATACACCGGGAACCGGTTCACATGTTGAGCAATTCTCGCCTTCCGGCAGAGCGCTCTCCGTGGTCTGCGATGTGAAGCCCGCATGGGGCAGCAACACTACACCTGCGACACCGAGAACGCATAGAGCATGAAAACAATGTCTCAGCCAATATCCCCTCAACAACCTGACGCCTGTATTCATACTACTCCTCGATGCGGAATTTTTTAGCCGCAGCATAGCGGCGCCATCCCAACGGCAGGAGGGAGAGCAGTACCACCAGCCCTATCCCGATACCGAATTCCATAGAGAGTTCACCTTTCAGCAACTGCCCCACCGAGCTCGACAGGGATACATAGGCGATAGTGGCAGGAAGCATGCACACAAATGAGGTTATGGCATAGTGAACAAATGGGATGCGTGTTATGCCGAAGGCGTAATTGAGCAGATTAAAGGGGAACAGAGGAATCAGACGTGTCAGAGCGACAATCTTCCACCCATGATGCGCTACATCTGCATCGAGCTTCTGCCAGCGCGGGCCGCGCATTTTACTGCTGACCCAGTCGCGCCCCAGGTAGCGGGCCACCAGAAACGCCACACATGCCCCACTGGTGGCACCGATTATAGTATAAACCACGCCCCAAACCGGACCGAAAAGCATCCCGCCGAGGATAGTCAGAGGCAGTCCGGGCATAAACAGTGCCGGGGTGACAGAGTACAACAGAATATAGATAAGCGGAGCCCAATATCCATAGTCTGAAATCCACCCCTGCAGGCGCTCCGGCTGTAAGTAGGCGCTGGCGCCGGAGATCTTGAGGGCCGCAATAGCCGCCACCAGAAAACCCAGCAGAGCGAGGCGTCCCCAGATATTCTTCTTTTTCTTTTTTTGAGTTCCATCATCTACGTTCGCAGTTACATCGGCTTGATTGTGCATATATTTTTCCGCCTTGCGTTTCAGGTTAAATCGATCCAGGTAGCGTTTAAGCCCGCGGGTGGGCTGCACCGGTTCCAGGTCCGGGTTGGTAGAGCTTTTCAGCAGATCCAGCACATGCAGGGTGGGCATATCGGTACTCAGGTATTCGACACATCCGGCACAGTAGGTAATCACGGGCAGGCCGTCCGACTGGTGCACGCGTTGGCGCCGCCAACTCTGGGCCAGATCTGGAGCAGTGGCCATCACACATCCCCCTTCGCCACAGCAGATGGTGGTTCCGGCGTGATTTTTCATCTCGGTGATTGTAAGACCGCGCGCCTCAATCAGGTTCCGCACCGCATTCTGCACCCCTGTGCGGGTACGATTAACGCAGGGGTCATGTACGGTAACCTGCGACGGTTCTGAGACATCACCGGGCGCATTTTCCCAGGAGATATCCTGGCCCAGAACTTCATACACACTCGTCAATTCCACCTGGGGCAGATAGCGGGAGAACACCTCATAACAATTCGGACAGGCGGTGATCACCCTGGTGATACCATGCTCCTGCAGTTTGCTGCCTAAATCACTGATATGCTCGGTAAATTGTGTCTGCATGCCGATATCGTGATACGGCTTGGCGCAACAATCCAACACCAGCCCCAGAGCGGGGATCTGCTGTGCCAGGTGTGCATACACCTCCCAGGTCAGATCAGCACGCGTACCGGGAAGCGCGCAACCGGGGAAAAACACCTGTGTACACCCTTCCGGCAATGCATAGCTTTGCAGCCATCTGGAACGCCCCATACCCACATAACTGCGCAACCCTTTGAAACGTTTCAACAGCTCTGGATTGCGCTCCCCCGCCTGCCGGCGCATGTGCAGAAACATATCCCGCACCTGCAGATGATGGGGACACACCGCGTCGCACAGCCCACACAGACTGCACTCGAACGCATGTGTATATTCGTCGTTCTCGTCGTCGTTCTCGAGAGCGGTACGCGCAATACGTGCCGGGCTTCCATAGCGGTTGAGAAACGCACACTGACGTATACATAAACCACAGCTGTTACATGTATCCACCATGTGCTGCAGGGGGTTTGCTCTCATCGCGTTATCATCTACTCTATGCGCGCGTTCCATTCCTCAATTCCTCCTTCAAAATTGATCGCCGCAGGTAAACCGGCCAGGGCATGAACCAGCCACGTATAACCGGAGCGGA
>JAIVHC010000263.1 GCA_020201305.1 Geobacteraceae bacterium | reverse complement strand
TTGCTGCACCGCGCGCTTTTTGTCCAGATGCAGGGCGGAGACCACTTCATCCAACTGTCCGCTGCGCGTGACGCGCGCAAGGCGCAGGGCACGTTCGAGACGGATCATATCCAGCCCCAGGGCGGCACGTACCATGTGTTCGAGGGCGTCCGGTTCTTTGAGGAGTTTATCCAGAAACGGATCACTGGGGCGGAGTTTTTCCAGAAATGCGGAGATTTCTCCCGCACTGGGGAGGGGATGAGAGAGCTGCACCACATGATTCTGCAGGGGCGCGGGAATTTCCAGGTCGCGCCCCAGGAAGATAAGGCACTTGCGCCCGCTTTGGCCGCGCTGCTGCGAGAAATCGAGGAGCAGGCGCTGGATTCTGGCGTTCTCGTGCCAGAACCAGTGCATATCCATGAAGACATGCACTCCTGAACCCGTCGCTTGAGTGGCCCGGCTTAACGCCTCAACCGCGCTTAGCTCAGCGCTGTCCGAACCCTGCAGGCAGTTCCACTGCTCGACGCTGTTGATATCCTTGACCCCGCGCTCGATGGCGCTTTGGATCAGGCGGATACTGCGGCTTTCATTGCTGGTGTTGATAGCAATGATGGGAGTGCCGGCGATGATGTGCTGCACCAAATTGTTGAGGGTCAGGGTTTCCTTCATAGGGCGACAATCCTTATGTGAACATTGTTGTTATCCAGCGCTTTTCCCCCTTTGTGCCGTAGCCGGAGCGTTGTTGCCAGGAGGCGAAAAAGATGGACCGCCTGTTTGAGCGTCAGCGAGTTCAGGTCCATCCGCCGTATGGCAGCATAAGCGCAGGGAACCCGAAGGGCTGCGGTGCAGGGGTGTCCTTCCTTTGCTTCCTTTGCTTGGACAAGCAAGGAAAGGAAGGTGGTGTGGGCCACCGCCCACGTCATGTGGGTACTCCTTGCAAAAGAATCCCCCAAGGGGGTGAATTTCCTGATAGTAATTGTTTCCTCTATGCACTTTATTGCATTTTACGCAAAAACAGGCTAGCTTTACCCTTCAAATCGATATTCTACCAGTTTTTTAATCTAGCTTCAGGGATAATTTAATCATGCGTATAAGCCAGTATTTAATGCCGACCCTCAAGGAAACCCCTGCGGATGCGGAAATTGTCAGCCATCAGCTCATGCTGCGTTCCGGCATGATCCGCAAGGTCGCTGCGGGAATCTACACCTATATGCCCCTTGGGCTGCGCAGTGTGCGCAAGGTGGAACAGATCGTGCGCGAGGAGATGGACCGCGCCGGGTGTCTCGAACTGTTGATGCCCATGGTGATCCCGGCGGAGTTGTGGGAAGAGAGCGGGCGTTGGGAGCAATACGGGCGCGAACTGTTGCGCGTGCGCGATCGCAAGGATACCCCGTTCTGCCTCGGTCCCACCCATGAAGAGGTGATTACCGATGTGGTGCGCAATACCGTGAAGTCGTACCGACAGCTTCCTCTTAATCTGTATCAGATCCAGGGCAAATTCCGGGATGAGATCCGCCCCCGTTTCGGTCTGATGCGTGGACGCGAGTTCATCATGAAGGATGCGTATTCCTTTGATCTCGATTCTGCCGCTGCCGATGGTGCATATGAGAAGATGTACAGCGCCTATCAGAATATCTTCCGCCGTTGCGGCCTCAACTTCCGCGCGGTGGAGGCGGATACCGGGAATATCGGCGGTTCATCCTCACATGAATTCATGGTGCTGGCCGATTCGGGCGAGGATGCGATTGTCTCCTGTGATACCTGCGATTACGCGGCCAATGTGGAGAAGGCACAGCTGCGTATCCTTGCAGGGCAGCGCCCGGAGCCCACGCAGGATATGGAAAGCGTGAGTACCCCGGGGCGGAAGAGCGTGGCTGAAGTGGCGCAGTTCCTCGAAATTGAGCCGGCTCAGATGCTCAAAACCCTGCTGTTTAAGACCGATGCGGGCGACCAGGTGGCAGTAGTGCTGCGCGGGGATCGCGAACTCAACGAGATCAAGCTGTGTCGCAAGCTCGGATGCAACGAAGTCAAACTGGTGGATGACGCTGCAGTGGAGGCCTTGAGCGGAGCACCGCGCGGTTTTGCGGGTCCGGTGGGGTTGAAGGTGAAGATTCTGGCGGATAACGAAATTTCATTGCTCGCAGACGGCGTATGCGGCGCCAATGAGGCGGATACCCACTATCGCGGGGTCAACTGCGGACGTGATTTTGCGGTGGATGAGTTTGCCGATCTGCGCCAGGCTGAAGCGGGCGATGGCTGCCCGCGCTGCAATGGCACCCTGCAGAGCTGGCGCGGTATTGAGGTGGGGCATGTGTTCAAGCTCGGTACCAAATACTCCGAGGCCCTCGGTGCCACGGTGCTGAATGCGGAAGGCAAAGAGGTGCCGCTGGTGATGGGATGTTATGGCATCGGTATCGGACGCAGTGTCGCTGCAGCCATCGAGCAGAACCACGATAAAAACGGCATCATCTTCCCCATGCCCATTGCGCCGTTTCAGGTGTTGATCACCCTCCTTAATCCCAAGGATGAGGAGGTAACCGGTGCCGGGGAGGATCTGTACCGCTATCTGCAGGATAAGGGCATTGAGGTGCTCCTCGATGACCGTGACGAACGCCCGGGGAGCAAGTTCAAGGATGCGGATCTGATCGGGATTCCGCTACGCGTTACCGTGGGCGCGCGCGGCCTCAAGGAGGAAGCGTTCGAGGTGTCGT
>JAIVHC010000262.1 GCA_020201305.1 Geobacteraceae bacterium | reverse complement strand
TCTCTGGGGTGGATGCGTTTATCCTGGATTTCGATATCCTCGAGGAAAAAGCTGAAGACCAGGGTGCGATCCTGCTCCTTAATGAAAAGCAGGACGGAACAGGCAAGGCATATCTTCAGGTGCAGCGCATGGATCGAAATTAAGTTGCGCGAGAGGGGTGGCAGTGCCGGATTCAGCTGTTTTCTTCCTGGATCTCAAATTTTTTCATGCGGTAGCGCAGGGTGTCGCGGCTCATCCCCAGGGTTTTCGCTGCCCGGGTCTGATTGTAGTCATGTTGCTTTAACGCCATGATGATCAGTTCGCGCTCCACTCCCTCCATGGTTATCCCTTCAGGTGGAAGTTGAATTTGAATGCTGTTGATGCCATTCGTACTTATTACTCCGAGATTCTGGGACGTAGAGTGTTTCTGGCGCGGGTTAGTGACCTCCTCAGGTAGATGCTCCGTGTCTATCTCGGGCCCGGAACCCAGCATCATGGCGCGTTCGATGGTGTTGCGCAGTTCACGCACGTTTCCCGGCCAGGTATAGCCTTCCAGAGCCTGCATTGCCGCATGGGTAATGCCACGGAAGTCTTTGCTGTATTCGCGATTCAGGCGTTTGATGAAGTAATCGACCAGGGTTGGTATGCATCCGCGCCGTTCGCGTAGTGGGGGCATGCGGATGGAAAGCACGTTGAGGCGATAGTACAGATCGCTGCGGAACTCGCCGCGCTCCACCAGGGCAGGAAGGTCGCAGTTGGTCGCAGCAACTATACGCACATCCACCTTGAGAGTATCCCGCCCCCCCACGCGTCTGAAGGAGCGATTTTCAATCACCTTGAGAATCTTTGCCTGCATCGCCAGGGGCATATCCCCAATCTCGTCCAGGAAAACGGTTCCTCCCCGGGCGCTTTCAAATATTCCCATTTCTTTAGTACTCGCATCGGTGAATGCCCCTTTTTCATGCCCGAAGAGTTCGTTTTCGAGCAGATTATCCGGGATTGCGGCACAGTTCACTTCGATGAAGGGTTGGTCTCGCCGTTCACTGTAGTCGTGGATCGCTTTAGCAATCAACTCTTTGCCGGTTCCGCTCTCTCCAAGTATGAGTACGGTTTTGCAGTCGCCTTCACCGCAGATCTTAATCAGCTTGAACACCTCTACCATCTGTTCTGAACTGCCGATGAGTTGATCTGTTTCTTCTTCAACTCCGGTACGTCTCACGGGCTCGGAAACAGCCCTTTTTTTTCCGTTCAGGCGTTCAAATACATTCTTTACCGTTTTTTCTACATGGGTGAGCTTGAACGGTTTGCCCACGTAGTCGTCAGCACCCCCCTGCAGTGCTTTCACAGTGCTGTCCAGATGTGCATCGGCAGTTATCATTATCACCCCTGCATCCGGCTTCTGCTCCTTGAATTTATGTAGCAGATCCAAGCCGTTCGCATCAGGAAGGCAGATGTCCAGAAGTATCATGTCAGGCTCGAACTGGGCGAAACGCTCAATCGCTTCCGTGCCTGAGTTGGCTGTTTCTACGGCATAGCCGCAAGATTTCATGGTTTCAGCCAACGACCAGCACACCATCTTTTCGTCATCTACAATCAGAATCTTTTGTTGCGCCATTATCTGGTCACCTCTTGAATCTGGTTTGGATTTTGCATCGTTCCTGGCGGATGTTGATTGACCCTTGAGACCCATGCAAAAAGCTCTCCTATTCTGCAGATCGGGGAATTGATGGTATATTCTTTCATAAAAGTAGTGCTAGGGGCGAGAAAATATCGCCTCCTCCGCCAGATGACACAGTTTTGTAGGGTTATTTGGCACACCCAGGGTGGGGCACGGGGGACAAATAGGGGCAAATGCCCCAGTTGCTCTGGGTTTTTAAGTGTTCTCACCCTGGTGCTTATCGCAATACTCATGCCCGCATGGGCCAAATTGGGAACATGTGCTCCTACGGCGGCACAGATCAATTGCGTTGCCATTATTAAATGCGATATCATGGAGCAGTCTTTTTCCTATCCCTCTCATCTTTACTATGATGCGCAGGAAGATGAGATCTACATCACCGATTCGGGGCATAACCGCGTAGTGGTTAGCAGCAGCAATTATTTCCCTATCTATGAATTCGGCAACAGGGGTGCAGGTAATTTCGGCGGGATGGAGCGAATTGACGGCACTCTGGCGGTCGTAGCGCGGGATCAGCGTCAATCTACTGAGGGTGTGAGGCTGGCAATGTTTGATGAGGATAAAAACGGGCGCATCTATCTCCTGAGCGAGCAACGTGGCAGGGTTTATGTATACGACCACAACGAGATCATGCTCTTCAAGTTCGGGCAAAAGGGGGGCGATCGCGGCAAGCTGGCACGTCCGCGCGGTATTGCGGTCAATGCGGAACGTGGAGAGATATACATCGTCGACTATCTGCGCCATGCGGTCTCCATATATACCCTGCAGGGGAATTTTGTGGATGAATTTGGCGGTAAAGGGGTCGGCAGAGGGTGGCTCTACTACCCTTCCGACGTGGAAGTGGACGGAAAAGGGAATGTTCTTGTAGCGGACACCTTTAATCACAGGATTCAGGTTTTTGCCCTGCCGTAGGCAGGTTCATGGGTTTCACCTCGCATATGGACGGGTGATAAATTCAATTTTAATCAGGAGGTTTAACAATGAAATGGAGATTTTTTTTAACGCTGAGCGCCTTGCTGGTAATTTCGGGTGCCAGTAGCGCAGTCGGGGCAGAGCAGACCCCGCTGCAGGTGTCGGATTGCGACAAGTGTCACAGCAGCATCGTGACCGATGTTGCGGCCCATGGCGGGTTGCACGCCACGGCGGTAACCTGCCTTGAGTGCCATCTGGAACATCCGCCAGAGGGTACGGATGCGATACCCGCGTGCAGTATGTGCCATGCGCCTGCGGCGAGCGCACACTATCAGGTGGACAACTGTGTCGGGTGTCACAATCCGCATCATCCCCTTGCGATCGATCTTGCTGCCGCAAGTGAAGTCAATCCGGTGTGCGTTTCCTGCCATGAAAACGAAGGCGCCCAACTGCAGGAGTACCCCAGCCTGCATACGGAGTTGAGTTGTACGGCATGTCACCAGGAGCACGGTGAATATCTAAGCTGTCTCGACTGTCACGGCCCGCACGTGGAAGGGCAGAGCTATGATGACTGCTTCACCTGCCATAAGCCGCACAAGCCGACGGTTGTCCGCTATCCGGAGAACTCACCGGTTTCCTACTGCTCCGGCTGCCACGAACAGGCCACCCAGGATCTGGCACAGAACCGCACCCGTCACCATGATCTGAAGTGTGCGTACTGTCACAAAGACCAGCATAAGGCGATCCCCACATGCGAGACCTGTCACGGTAAGCCGCACGAGAAGTCGATGCACAACGCCTTCCCGGATTGTCTGAAGTGCCATGTGGATCCGCATGCGTTGGCCAAATAGAAATTAAGATCCTACAGGTCAATATTGATGCTTATCATAAGATGGCCCCGGAGTGCGAGGCGTTCCGGGGCTGGAAATAAAACCGTAAATCAAGGAGCTATATATGAAACTGTCAGGAAGAAGGATGTTGCTTCCCCTCGCCATGATTGCATGTGCACTGTTGGTGTGGGGCTGTGTAGAGTCGGGAGTGGGGATGACCGGGGTACAGACCCTCAATAAACCGGCACCGGAGCCTGAGGCGCAGAACAGTACAGAAGAAACAGCCGCCACGGCTGAAAAGGTTGTGGAGTCAACTGAGGAGCAGGAAAAGGAAAACGCAGTGCAGGAACCCCAACCCGCACTGACATCGCAGGAGATGGCCGCAGTGGAAGATCCGTATGCCCTCGATCTCAAACCCCTCAGTACTCCGGAATGTGGGCGTTGCCATTTCAGTGTGTTCACCGACATCAAGGAAGAGGGTGGCATGCATCAGCTTGACTGCACCTTCTGTCATGAAGAGTTCCATACCTACAAACCCGGCAAGGATTGGGCCGAGGTGGTTCCCGCATGTAACACCTGCCACGGTGCCGCCCACGGTGAAAGCTACATGGAGTGTCTCACCTGCCATGAAAACGCCCACGCCCCGGTAGCTTCGATGATCGGCCTGAGTAAGCTCGAGCCGGATTGCGCCAAATGCCACGAACCCCAGGGGCAGGAGCTGGTGCAGAACCCCAGCGCACATACGGATCTGAGCTGCAGCAGCTGCCATCACAGTCAGCATGGGAATATTCCGGATTGTATTGAGTGTCACGCCCAGCCGCACGTTGCGTTTGAGCAGAACAGTGGCTGCGTAGGCTGCCATCCGGTGCACTCCCCCACCAATATCGAGTACGGGCAGGAAGTTGCCAACAACGTATGCGCGGGCTGTCACCAGAGTGTAAACACTAAGCTCGCCAACAGTCAGAAGAAACACGGCACCTTGAGCTGCGTCTACTGTCATGAGCAGAACCACGGTTATGTCCCTGCTTGTCAGGATTGCCATGGTAAACCCCATAGCGACGCACTCCTGTCACGCTTTAATGCCTGCACCGATTGTCACGGTGAGCCGCACGCCCTGGCTCTGCCGGGTCAGTAATTGCTGCGGATGAAATGAAATTCAATGTAATGTTCACAGCGATCGGGGTGCTGCTGTTGTTGGCGGCACCTCGGTTTGCTGGCGCAGATCCCATCAGTTGGAATGCCAACTGGAACTACTCGCGTAGTGGTGGCGACTTCAGCCTCCAACTGGGAGGGAACGAAAGTCGACGCAAAAGGCGCGGAAACGACGAGGCTGTAAGCCGGGCGCTGAGCAGCAGTTTCAGCACCTCTTTGGAGGAAAAGTGGCCTCAACTGCGCCTCAATTTCAGTCGCAGCGAAAACTTCGATAAAGCTTCTCCCCCGCGCCAGGACAGTTGGAGTGAAAGCTATAACGGGAGCCTTAACTATGCATGGGGCGGGCTCGAGACGTTTTACAGCGGGCGTTACAGTCGCGGTGCGGATGAGATCAATAAGAGTGAAAATGATGCTACATCGCATATGGCAAAGCTTGATGGAAGCTATTCCTTCTGGCAGCGCCGCCTGCAGTGGAGTTTTTCCGGCCAGTATAATGAAAATGAAAACACCTCCACGGTGCGCTCTCAGAGCGGTACCACTGTGTTGATCTCCCAGTTTGTCTCAGAGCAGTACTCCGGTTTTGACGAAAACCCCATTTACAGTGAACTTGAGCGTAATACCGCCCTGGGAGACGGAAATGAAGAAGGGGTAGCGCAGGAGTGGGACGATGATGTTGACGAAGATCTAAGTATTGCGGCGCGTCTCGATCGGCAGGATCTGGATCAGATTGAGATGGTATTCATAGGAGAACCCGATCTGATGTTTCGGCAACAACTGCAGGCCACCCTGTATGTGAGTGCCAACAATCGCGACTGGCAAAAGAGCAATATCGCGATACAACAGCGCTGGGAAGAAGATCCGGTATTTGAACGCTGGAATCTGTTTCTGGATTTGAATAGCACGCTGAATGCAGCATATGTGAAGATCGTTTTTTCTGAGCCGGGTGCCGTCTGGGATCCGGTGCAGATCAGTGAGTGTTACTGGAATCGCGCCGTCGTGGCTACCGGTGATGAAATAAGCACTACTACAACCTTTGAGCGTTATGAATACCAGACCAATGTGAATGTGCGACCCCTGCAGAACTGGTATCTTAGTGCGAGCTATGCCTATGACCTCAGCACTCCGGGCCAGGGGGCGGAGACGGAAGAGGTCCAGCAGAGCTATGGCATACAGTGGCAGCCCGGTACGACGTTATCCTTTCAGGCGCGCTACAGCGAAAACGAAACCATCATGGAAGAACAGGAAAGCGAGACCGGACGCAATTGGTCTATATCTTCGCAGTGGGATCCTTTGAACACCCTGGCGGCAGCGTTAAGTCTCAACTGCAGTGAAAACCTCATCGATGCAGAACTTCAGAATCGCACCTATACCGCAAGTTCCAACCTCGCGGCGCAACTCCTCCCCGATTGGTCCGCAAGCCTCAACGCCAGCTGGTCGCAGAGCGAAAACATGCTCAATGATACCGAGGTAACCTCAAACTCCTGGAGTTTTGATACCACGGCGCAACTGCGTCCCAGTGTGTTGCTCAGCATGTACTTCAATTACGGCGCCACCACCACCGAACAGATACGCGGGGATGAGGATTCGAGCAGCTTCGACTCCGGCATGAGTCTCAACTACCGCCCTTCCGATGTGCTGCAGAATAACAACAGCATCAGCTATGATAGCAACGCAGATAGTGTCAGCTATTCAAGCAACGTCTCATTCCGCTTGAGCAGTGAATTACAGAGCAATCTTTCAGCCTCCTTTACCTTCGAGGACGATGTTACGCAAAGCTATAATGCATCGCTGGTGTGGCTCACCACCCGACGCCTGAGTCTGCGCCAGAGTGTGCAGTATTCGAAGGCCGACACCTCCCAGTGGAGCTATTCCGCTAACTGCAGTTACAGTTTCTAATCTGTGGCCTGAACCCGGAATTATGAACGAATACTCGGTACTTTTCTTGCATAGTACAGAACCTTTGAGAAAAGAAAAAATGTGCGAAAGGCAGATTTAATCATGTGGAAGATAAAGCATTGGAGGGGTGTGGCCCTGAGCCTGTTTCTGGTTTTGCAAGTCAGCGCATGCGCGCCCC
>JAIVHC010000013.1 GCA_020201305.1 Geobacteraceae bacterium | reverse complement strand
CTTCCTTCTCTTTCTTTCTCTCTACTCGGCACGCCTTGTCTAATGATCCCGGCGTGTTTTCGAAACAGAACCGTGGTTATACACGCGCCTCCTGCAAGAGTCAACTCCTTTTGCGCTTATCGCAAAACAAACCCTGATAATCCACCCAGGAGCATAAAAACTACACTACCTCAATAATGTAATAGTTCTTTTTGCCCTTTTGTATCAGCAGATATACACCATTGATAAGATCTCTATTCCCTATCATGTAATCCGGATCTGAAATCTTTTCTTTATTGATGCTAAGGCCGTTACCTTTAATAGTGCGACGCAGATCCCCCTTCGAGGGAAAGATACCTGTCTCCGAAGCCAGGAGCTCTACTACGGGAATACCAGCAGCGACGATGCTGCCCTGTACCATGAAAGTCGGCACCCCCTCAAACACTGCCAGGAACGTATCCTTGTCCAGCTTGGACAGATTTTCCGCCGAGGCTTTACCGAAAAGAATCTGTGAGGCTGCCACGGCATTGTCGTATTCTTCCCTTCCATGCACCATGCAGGTAACTTCCTGCGCTAAACGTTTCTGCAATGGGCGTTGATGCGGGGCCAGCTCCTGGTCTCGAGCCAAGGCGGCAACATCTTCTTTACTCAAGAGGGTAAAAATCTTGATGTACTTCTCCGCATCGGCATCAGAGACATTGAGCCAAAACTGATAAAATTTATATGGCGTAGTGTGTTTTGCATCCAGCCACACATTGCCGTCTTCGGTTTTTCCGAACTTACCCCCGTCAGCTTTGGTGATAAGGGGACACGTCAGGGCGAAGGCCTCACCACTTTCCTTGCGCCGGATAAGCTCTGTTCCCGTAATAATATTGCCCCACTGATCTGACCCGCCCATCTGTAATTTACAGTTTTTTTCACGATATAAATGGAGAAAATCAGCACCCTGTACAAGCTGGTATGTAAATTCGGTAAAGGACAAACCGGACTTGGAATCTTCGCCCAGGCGCTTCTTCACGCTATCCTTGGCCATCATATAGTTAACTGTAATATGTTTGCCTATATCGCGGATAAATTCCAGGAACGTAAACTCTTTCATCCAGTCATAGTTATTCACCAATTCAGCGGCATTGGGAGCATCTGACTTGAAATCGAGAAACTTCTCCAGCTGTTTTTTTATGCAATTTTCATTGTGACGCAGAGTGGGCTCATCGAGCAGATTGCGCTCCCCTGACTTCATTGATGGATCACCAATCATACCTGTGGCTCCACCTACTAGGGCAATAGGTTTGTGCCCTGCAAGCTGAAGATGTTTCAGCATCATAACACTCACCAGATGACCGATATGGAGCGAGTCGGCAGTTGGATCTATACCAACATAAGCTGCGGTCATCTCTTTTTGGAGCTGCTCTTCAGTTCCTGGCGTAATGTCGTGAATCATGCCGCGCCAGTTCAACTCTTCCACAAAATTCATATTTCCATCCTGCCTGTCGCCCATATGTGTTTCATCTATGCTAAATAACAGTCAAACTGCATGCACGCTACTTCAAACACCGCTACTTATCCGGCCCCCGGTGAATACGTTCTATCTTGTCACAAAATCCGGTTGTTTCATTGATACTGAGCAGGACCCCACAGAGAATTGGATCCTTTTTGGCGGCTTCGAAGCGCGCCGGCAATTGCGTAACAAATTTTTCAACCGCAATATCCTTCCTGACTCCGATAACAGAATCGCGACTTCCGGTCATCCCCGCATCACTCTGATACGCCGTCCCGCCAGGCAGAATATGTTCGTCAGCAGTGGGCACATGGGTATGGGTTCCGATCACCGCAGCTACACGCCCGTCGAGATAGTGGGCAAGAGCCATCTTTTCACTGGTGGCTTCTGCATGGAAGTCGACGAAAATCACATCTGTTTCTGTGGCAAGCTGCTCCAAAAACCTATCCGCAGTGCGAAAGGGGCAATCCAACTCTCCCATGAACACACGCCCCTGCAGATTCATTACCCCCACCCGGGTGCCGATATTGGTTTTATACACGCCGCAGCCCCGTCCTGGAGCTCCGGGCGGATAGTTTCCGGGGCGCAACACATCCTCGAATCGGTTCAGGGAGGAATAAAAATCTTTTTTGTCCCAGATATGGTTCCCTGAAGTAATGACATGAACGCCCAACTTACGGAAGGAGCGCACTATATCATCGGTCAAGCCGAACCCTCCTGCGGCATTCTCACCATTAACCACTACAAAATCGACATTATAGGTGTCTACCAATCTTTCCAGATGAGAAGAAAGCATATTACGCCCGGCGCGCCCCACAACGTCACCAATAAATAGAAGCTTCAACGAATCCTCCGCAGGCAAGCGTTTAAAACCTTACTTAGCATAACCCACCGCCCGGGTTTCGCGTATCACATTAACCTTTATCTGTCCCGGATATGTCATTTCATCCTCAATTTTATGCGCGATATCCCGCGCAATCACATAGGCATGCTCATCGGTTACCTTAGAACTGGACACCATGACGCGGATCTCACGTCCGGCCTGAATGGCGTAGCAACTCTCAACTCCCTCAAACGAAGTCCCGATACGCTCCAGATCCTCGAGACGCTTCACATACATCTCGAGCATTTCGCGCCGTGCTCCGGGACGCGCGCCAGAGAGGGCGTCAGCAGCCTGAACCAACACCGCGAGAACAGTAGTGGGCTTCTCTTCTTCGTGGTGCGCTGCTATGGCGTGGACTATTTCATCGGACTCACCATATTTACGCGCGAGATCGGCGCCGATTTTAGCGTGCGAACCCTCCACTTCGTGATCCACTGCTTTACCCAGATCATGCAGCAATCCGGCACGCTTGGCCTGCTTTATATTGATCCCGATTTCGGCAGCCATCACCCCGCACAGGAATGCCACCTCAAGGGAATGCTTGAGAATATTCTGCCCGTATGATGTGCGATACTTCAACTGTCCAATAAGCCTGACTATCTCCGGATGAATACCATGCACCCCGACATCAAAGGTGGCCTGCTCACCTGCTTCGCGGATGGACTGGCGCACATCTTCTTCAGCTTTGCTCACCACCTCTTCAATCCGGGCCGGGTGTACCCGCCCGTCAGCTACCAGCTTTTCGAGGGCGATGCGTGCTATCTCGCGCCGAACCGGGTTAAACCCGGAGATGATAACCGCCTCCGGAGTATCGTCAATGATCAGATCAATTCCGGCAGCCGCCTCAATAGCGCGGATGTTCCGCCCCTCGCGCCCGATAATCCTCCCTTTCATTTCATCTGAGGGGAGGGCAACAACACTTACGGTTTTCTCTGCTACGTAATCACCCGCATAGCGCTGAATTGCCAACGACAGTATCTCCTTTGCCTTTTTATCTGCCTGTTCACGCGCCTCATCCTCGATCTGCTTCACTTTCTTCGCAGCATCGTGGCGCGCCTGGCTTTCGAGGCCCTGGATAAGCTGTTTTTTTGCCTCTTCCGATGAAAGGGATGCAGCCTCTTCGAGGGTTACGCGGCGCTGCTCAAGCAACTCTGCAGCATCACTTTCCATCTTGCGAGCCCGTCCCTCCTGGGAGGCGAGGTCACGTTCGCGCTTCTGCAGATCACGATCCCGCTCTTCGAGAGCGAGATCCTTCCGATCCAGATTCTCCTCGCGCTGATTGAGGCGCTTCTCCTGGGATTGCAGTTCACGTCTAAGGTCGCGCGCTTCACTCTCCCAAGCGGATTTGGCCTCAAACACGGTATCCTTGGCCTGCAACTCTGCCTCTTTACGCAGAGTCGAAGCCTCTTTTTTTGCATCACTGACAATTTGCTGCGCAAGTTGCTCTGCACTGCCGGTGCGTGATTCGTCCATGCGCTGGCGCATGAGCGAGCCGGCAAAGCCTCCTCCCGCCACTGCGACGACCAACAGGAAAAATACCAATCCACCATCCATAGCTGTATAACCTCCAGCGCTTATGCGCTAATGTGTTGAATAACTAACCCGTGTTCAATCCGACAAGCAATGCCTCACCGCCGTACACTCGATGGTCTCCTTCTCGGTGACGACATAGTCGAGGTAGACATCATGCCCTTCACACGGAAGCCTATCCTCTAATTGAAAATCATATGCCAGACCGACAAAGACACACTGTGCCCTGCACTGAGGCAGATATCGGTCGTAAAAACCTTTGCCATAGCCGAGCCGACTGCCAGAGCGGTCAAATGCCACTCCGGGAACGACTACCACATCAAAATGCTCAGGCGCGACTACACATTCGGTATACTGCTGAGTCTCTACATGTGGTTGCAGTATGCCAAAAGCGCCAGCCACCCAAGCGCAATCGCTAGAGTAGCGCACATACTCCATATTCTGGTGCATCACCCCGGGGTAAGCAACCACTCCACCGCCCCCCAGTTTTTCTTCGCACAACATCTGTGTATCCACTTCGTTGCCCAACGGGGCGTACAGCCCAACAGTACATGCCCTAGAAAAGAAAGTCAGATCGAGCAACCTTCTCTGGATTCGACAACTCAAATCCCACACCAGACTTCTCTCCATGCGCTTACGTTGTCTGAGATGATACTGTCTGAGAATTGTTTTCTCTGTGTGCAACTTACTCGATTCCGGCATTGATTCTGCCCACAACAAGAGACATCTTCACGCTACGTATTTTGCGCTACGCTAACTCAGCAAAAGCTATGCGCGCACTCGTAGGCACTTATACCTAAAGATTTTAAACACTAGTTATTGCAACAGATAGGAGATAGGGAAACAGCCACAGACATGTGGTGTTTAAGGGAGTTACATTGGGTCAGTTTGGTGGATTAACCAGCCCTGAATACATGTTGCCCCAGGTTTATCAACGAACTGGCAGACATTTTGTCCAGCAGAGAGGGGTAAACTCCCTGCAACGTATTGAACTTATGCTTGGCATCGCTGAAACCGACTATGACCGACCTTTATATAAATCCGCGCCAGACAACATTGAATCAATATCTATTTCTGTCTGGCCACTTGCATGTATTGAATCGAATACCCGGAACCTACTATCTTCACACACGCTCCGTAGTATCTGCATTCCACACCCCGATCTGTTACGATCGAAGAGGAATCTCTGCCTGGACTGAAGAGCCCTGAATATATCTTTATTTCAGGGCATTCTCAAGTTTCTGGTTCAGTGCTTTTATGCGCTCTGCGGCGTCCTCCTCCTGATCCACCTTTTCCTGCAGATCAATGTAAAGACCCGCGACATTCATAAAAGCCAGAATAGTTGCATGCAGGCTATCTACCGTAGCACCGGAAGCCATAACGCCGTTGATCTTTTCATCCACAAATGCAGCTACACGCTGAATTTCAGCCTCACTGCGACTACTGCGGATAAAATACTCGTGACCGCGTATATTTACCTCTACTCGTTGCTTCAATCAGACTCCCGGTCAAGAAAAGCCAGCTTGTCGATAAGACGATCCAACTCCTGAGCAACAAAATCACGTTGCTGTTCCAAGTCTTCATTTTGCACAACAAGCTTGCGATTTTCTTCCTGCAATTGCTTTTGACGCTCTACCAGCTGCTCTATTTTCTCTTCTAAACGAACCAGATTTTCCAGATTCATAAGCGATTTCTCTTCGTCTCCACAGGTTAAGTAATGGACAGATAAATGTCAAGAAACTTAACGGTTTTCAAACAGTGCGTCAACAAACATCTCTGGGTCAAACGGACGCAGATCATCCACCCCTTCGCCAACACCGATATAGCGCACTGGCACCTGCAATTCTGCGGCAATGGCTACAGCCATCCCGCCACGCGCGGTACCGTCGAGTTTGGTAAGGATAATGCCGTCAATTGCTACAGCCTCCTGAAATAGACGCGCCTGCTCCAAAGCATTTTGGCCTGTAGTAGCGTCAAGTACCAGCAGGGTTTCATGGGGTGCTGCGGCAATTTCACGTTCCAATACCCGGCGAATTTTCTTCATCTCCTCCATGAGATTAACCTTGGTGTGCAAACGCCCTGCAGTATCTATAATCAACACCTCAGCCTCACGGGCCACGGCGGCCCTGGCAGCATCAAACGCAACTGCGGCTGGATCCGCCCCCTCGGCATGACGCACTACTGTAACATCGGCACGCTCCCCCCATGCAACCAGCTGATCTGCCGCTGCCGCTCTAAAGGTATCACCGGCCCCCAAGAGGACCCGCTTACCCTGCTGTTTATATTGATGCGCAAGCTTGCCGATGGTTGTGGTCTTTCCTACCCCGTTAACACCTACAACCATCATAACGTGTGGTTGGTGTGCATTGATATCCTGAGGATCATCTTGATGTGCAAGGATGGACAGAATCTCTTCTCGCAGTGATTCGCGTACCTGTTCGGGCTGTTGCATTTCCCCGCGAGTCAGACGCTCCTGCAGCGCTGTCACCAGTTTTTGTGTGGTTTTAACCCCGAAATCCGCACTCACGAGCACTTCTTCAATCCCTTCGATGGTATCGGCATCCACCTTGGTGCCTGCACCCAGGATGACGTCGAGTTTACCGAACAGGGATCTATGGGTCTTAGCGAGGCCGTTGCGCATCCGCTCATATACCGAAAGGCTCTGCCCTTCCCCGATCTCTGGGGCCGACTCCTCGCCCATCTCGCCAATGACTGACTCAGCTTCATCCTGCACCTGCGCAGCCCCTTCGACCTTCGGGGCAGAAGCGGTGTTTTTTATACGGGTACTTTCTGTTTGTTTATGCAGCCTTGAAAGTGAGTCTCTTTGCGTCTTGCGGCGGATCGCCACCAGGCGCCAGACACATATGAGGAAGAGCAGTCCAAGCACCACGTACGCGATGAGATATGCACTTGCAAGACTCCTGCTTGCCGGGACACCCCAAGCCTCCAGCAGCGTAGCAAAAGCAGCAAATTGGTGTGCCAGCCATACAATAAAGCTCTGCCACCATATTATTACCTGCGAGACAGAACCCTGCGCGAAAATTTTAAGCGAATCGAGTACCTGATTGATATCCATAATGTGTTTTTTCTTCCATCCATTCAAGCAGCGCCGCGCGCTGTCTGGGGTGCATGACCCGGTTTAAGCATTGATCTCTATCTCCAACTGCCGGACACATTGGCGTATCTTGAGACGCGCACGCCCTATCTGTACACCGTGATATCCGGCAAGGGCCAGATAATACTCGGTTGTTACCGGAAATACAAACCAGTCTTCATGCTCGCAGCGGATATGCAATTCTTCCACATCACCGCTACACGCATCTACCCCTGCAGCCGTCACATGCATCAGAATTACCCCCTGGTGAGCACCAAACAGCGCTGCTGAGTCGGCAGCAGCGCTCTCTATTTCTGCCTGGGCAACCATTTCTCCTTCAGTATCGGCCAGAACGACACATTGTAAGCCGTATTGCGCTTCCATCAAAGGAGCCAGAATGTCCTCAAAAACCATTACCACTCCACGTATCTCTACTGCCATGAAGGCAACATTGCAGAACCTTAAACTCAATCACGCTTGTCTGTAGCGGCATACGTGCTCATATCTACGGACACCAGCCGCGACACCCCGGGCTCTTCCATGGTAACGCCATAGAGAGTGTCGGCAATCTCCATGGTTCTGGTGTTATGGGTAATGATGACGAACTGCGAGGTTGTCGCCATCTCCCTTACTACAGCGTTGAAACGTCCGATATTAGCATGATCCAGCGGTGCATCAACCTCATCCAGGATACAAAAAGGAGAGGGCTTGATCTGGAAAATTGCAAAGATCAGGGCCACCGCAGTAAGGGCCTTTTCTCCACCGGAGAGAAGATTGACATTCTGCAACTTCTTTCCCGGTGGCCGCGCTTCGATGTCAATCCCAGTAGCAAGCATATCTTCGGGATCGGTGAGAACAAGTTTGGCGTTTCCTCCTGAAAACAGACGCGGGAAAACATACATGAACTGCTCATTGATCTGGGAAAATGTTTTCTTGAAGCGACTGCGCGACTTTCGGTTGATCTGCGCGATAGCCTTCCGCAGATCATCGATGGACTGGAGCAGATCTTCCTGTTGTTCCAGTAAAAAGGTATGCCGTGCACTCAGCGCGTCATACTCCTCAACCGCAAGGAGATTCACTTCGCCAAAGTCATCTATACGCCGCTGCAAACGCTTTATGCGCGCCTGTGCATCATCGGGCAAAGGTTTCTGGCGAGTGGTCTGTTCTTCGAGTTTAACTGCATAGGTCTGCTCGAGCCATTGCTGTTGCCGGGCAACATCTTCGGCATTGTGCTCGAGTTCGAGCGTGGTGCTATCCAATTTCTGGCGTTCACGGAACAGCGCTGTGCGCTGCTCCCGTTCATTCTGTTCGGCGTGTTGCAGGCTCTCGTTCCGCCTATCCATATCCTGGTGTGCCTGTGTTACTGATTTTTTGCTTGCGCGTAACTTCTGTAGCAGCACCTCTGTCCTTGTGCAGAGTTCCCTCTCCTGCCGCTCCAGTGCAACGACTTCGGTATCAAGTTCCTTCTGCCGCTGACGCAACAACTCCTGCCGTTTTTCCTGGCGCGTGATATCCCGCTCTACATGTTTAATATCGTTACATAGAGACCTGAACTGTTCTGACGCTACGGCATTAGCACTGCTTTGTTCCGCAGTGCGCTGTTGCTGCCCCTGCATATCTGCACGGGCCTCTTCCCACTTCTGCTCTGTCTCGGCAACCTGTTTCTGAATTGCGTCAATCTCCTGCGTAAGCGTGAGTTCCTGTTGCTCAAGTAGTGTCAGTTCGTCGCGCTGCAGAGAATCAAGGCGCTGCGTACTTTGCTGTTGCTGTTTCTCATGCCTTAGTTGTTCACGCTCCAGCGATTCAGCCTGTTGTTTCAGCCTGTAAAGATTATGTTGCGCTTCTTTCTTGCACATGTGCAGGCGCTCACACTCATATTGCTGTTCTGCATGTGCGGCTTCCGCCTTTGCGTAAAGGTTACGTACATACTCCAAATTCGCTTCTTGCTCCTTTACCTGTTTGCGAAGCCCATTCGAGCTATGCTCAAGCTCGGCAATACGACGGCGATGCTGCAACAATGCTGTACTACTGCCATTCTTCTGTCCCAGAACCACCTTCCCCTGCCAAGTGAGGATTTCACCTGCTGCAGTCACTAAAACAACCCCCGGGGGTAGCGTTTGGGACATATAGGGAACAACGTCTTCCACAAGATACACTCCATCCGCCATCCCCTGTAACGTGGCGGACATCCCGAGCACTTGCGTCAGGGCGACACCTGTATCCCAGCGAGGTTCCCTTGCATAGATCTCAAGTTGACACAGATGGCGACCCGGGTGCGAACGCAACTTCGCCAACACCGCAGCAACATCAGCACCGGGGGCAAAACGCAACGCTTGAAGACGCTCCCCCAGAACCGCGGCCACAGCTTCTTCGTACTCTGGTTTTACTTCAAGATCATCTGCGAGAATCCCCTCGAAGCCGGAACCCAACTCAGCATCCTGCAGCACCTCCTGCACCGGGGTTTCCACGTCGGCGCGACTCTCTACCAGTTCGCGCAGCGATTCAACTTCAGGGACTCAGCATTGCGTGCACTCTCGTGAGCAAAACGTGCCTGGCGTTCCTGAAGCACCGCTTGTTCACGCTGGATATCCTGGAGCTTTTTGCGCTTTTCTTCACGGCCGGACTCCGCCTTGCGCAGAAGAATCCGCGCTTTATCGAGCTCGCTGCGCAACCCCTGTTCCACCAAGACCATCTCGTCGAGGTCCCGGCGTTCCTGGGCAGCGGAATGCTCCATCTGCTTTACCTGGTGTTCGCGTACATCGCGTTGTTGCTGCAGTGTACACAAGCGCTGGCTATCTTCCTGAAGCTGGCTTTCAATCTGAGCGATTTCGGCACTCGCATCCTGCTTGTGACGGGTATGATTCTCGCGCTGCTGGCGTGCCAGCGCTGAGGAATTTTCACACTCCTGCAAATCACTACGCCACACAAAGAGCTGCTTTTTCTGCTGTGCCAGGACAGTATCGGACTCATCACGTGCAATTCTGCAGTGTTCAAGCTCAAGCCCTTTCTGGTGCACTCCCGTTTCACACTCCTGCACCCGCGCTTGACTTTGTGCCTGCGTCTGCTTCAGAGATGTATTGCGCCGCTGAAGTTCGTGCAGTCGATTTAGACCCAAAGCGATATCCAACTCGCGCATCTGCTGCCGCAGTTCACGAAACTTCCGCGCTTCCCGCGCCTGGCGTTCAAGCCCCTTAAGACGCTCTCCCACCTCGGTGACTATATCGTCAACCCGCTGCAGATTGTGCTGAGCCCCTTCGATCTTACGCAGGGCGGTTTTTCTGCGCGCCTTGTATTTGCTTATACCTGCCGCTTCTTCAATCAAAACCCGGCGCTCTTCAGGACGCGCCTGGAGTACGGTTGCCACTTTCCCCTGCTCGATAATAGAATAGGCGCGGGCCCCCACGCCGGTATCAAGAAAAAGCTCGCTAATATCCTTAAGACGACACGGAGTCTTGTTGAGCAAATATTCGCTCTCACCACTGCGGTACAGGCGCCGTGTCACCATAATTTGGGCGTAGTCTTTCACCAACGCATGAGTGACAGGGGGATGTTCAAGTGTGCCGCTGTTATCAAAGATCAGACTTACTTCCGCCATTCCATGGGCACGGCGCAAATCACTTCCGGCAAAGATCACATCTCCCATGGATTGACCGCGCAGATTGGAAGCACTCTGCTCTCCCATTACCCAGCGTACCGCATCAACCACGTTACTTTTGCCACATCCGTTGGGTCCCAGGACCGCACTTATACCGGCGTCAAACGAAAATACCGTCCGCTCTACAAACGACTTAAATCCTACTATTTCGAGACGGCGTATTTTCATTCACATGCCAATTCTGCTATATCTTGTAGATACATAATTCGGTAAGATTATACGGCGCATACTAGCAAGGGTGACTGCCCTTGTAAATTAGCTAAAAACGCCCTGTAGCTATGCATTCCATCAAACCTGATTTCGTTCCGCCCCTGACAGGGCAAAATGGGGCACCAGTATAAAATTTTTTGTTTAAGCGGGATTCCTGATGTTGCAGCGCATCCTTAAAATATTTGGAGCAATCCTCCTGATGACTGCTTTAGTCGGTGCGGGTGGAGTGTATTTGCTGCACCATAATCGCAATCAGATTGTAAATTACCTTACCGGAGAATTGCACGAGCACAGCAATATCAACATCGACATAGCGAAGACCAGTATCGGTTTCCGCCATGGGATAACCTTCGACATGCTCGATATCCACGCGCGCTCCGAATCCGGGCATTTTGACTTGAAAGCTCCGCGCGTTCAGATCAAACTTGAGTTCCTCCCCCTTCTGAAGGGAGAGATCATCTCGACCCAGGCAGAACTGCGCGAACCCGAAATTGTATGGACACTTGCTGCGAACACGGAAACGCTCAGCAGCACTGCTGATGAGTCTTCATCCACCCCGCCGGCACGAGCCTGGGCGATTCGCACCGATACCCTATCCTTCATCCTTTCAACCTGGCGCCACATTGTGTGTAGCGATGCCAGCATTACAATCTACCCCGGAGAGCATGCCCCCCTGAAATTCGATCATGCCAACCTGAGTTTAACTCAGGCGGGGATCGACACTCCACTCCAGGCTGACCTTTCCGGGGAAATGCACACCTCAGCACAAGAGGAGCCGATGTATGTCCACATGAAAACGCGCCTTAAAGCCTCATCTTCAGAGCATACTCTTTCTCTGCCCCGGATTAACAGCTCCTCCTCCGTACGTCTACGCTCCATTAATGCGGCAGAAGCGAACAAATACCTGCCCGCCTCCTGGGACGAGATAAATTTAGAGGGCAGAGTAGAGTTCGAAGCTTCCCTGGAGGGCAGTTTGGCACAAGGTCTGGATATTGTAGGCAGCATACACAGCACTACGCATAACGGACAAAAAGATCCTCTTCAAATAAATTACACCGGATCCACTGTCCAGCCCGGGGACGCTGAATTTAGCGGAACCCTCACGTATCTCCCAGAGAACGGATTTAATTTTTCCGCAGTGGAGCTTGATAGTGCTCTCGCCAGAGTACAGGGTTCCATCCGGCTGACACCTGAAGAAAAGCATGCAGATATCATCTTCAGCAGTGCTCCCGTAAGCTATGCCCAACTCCGCCCCTGGGCCGCTGATCTTCCCCCTGCATTGGAAGAACGTCTGCACGGGGGCCAGATTGCCTGTACAGAGCTACATTATTCCGGCCAGCTTAATCCTCCTGTACCAGCCGGGGTAGAATCCAGCAGCTGGACACTTAAGCTGCCCGCACTAATTCGAACTGAATACGCTGCAGACCGAGAGAACACCCCACAAATCACCCTGGAACAAAGCGGAAAGACGTTAGAGGTCATCAGCTCTGCGCTGGAGTGGAATGGAGAATCCTTTAGTGCCAAAGCTGTATTGGATCTGCGGGGGGAGTGGAATGCGCAAGACGAGTGCTTTTCCGCCAGCGTCGATCTTACCCAGAGCTCAGCTGAAGGATTCGGATTTAATATTAAAAAACAAAGTAGCCCGGCGCAGCTCAACTTCACATTCCGCCCCCACTCTCAAGGGTGGGAGATATCCGATGCTACATTGGAAACTCCAGAGATCAATGCCACTTGCAGTGCCGAGTCCGATGCTGATTCCGGTTTCAGCGCCCACTTTAATCTCACTCAGTTCAATCTTAACTCCCTGCGGACACGTATTCCGATCCTCGACTTTATGGAGCTGGGTGGCAAGGTAGACCTGAACTACTCTCTACAACGTCAGAACTCCAGCTGGAGCGGCAACGGGATCCTGACTCTACATGACTGTTCTATCTATCCAGTGTTAATTCTCGGACGCATACACCATGTCAACGGAGAGGCTCATATTGAAGACCTGAGTATCAATGCACCGGAATTGGACTTACAACTCGGTGAAAATGCGTCTCCTATGCGAGCATCCGTCTCTATCGCCGATCTACGCCAGCCCGTAGCGGATATCCGTGCCAGTGGCGATGAGGTCGTTGCCAA
>JAIVHC010000090.1 GCA_020201305.1 Geobacteraceae bacterium | reverse complement strand
GCACCTGATACTCCTTTCCCAGGCCCCATTTCATTTGCTTACATATTTCAGGGCTGTCATCGACAATCAGCAGCTTTTCCACAATATCCCTCACTTAACACTTACGAACTACTCTGCCAGGGGGAGCCAGAGAGTAAATGTCGCCCCCTGCTCCGGCACACTTTCCACTTCTATCCGCCCCCCGTGGTTTTCAATAACCTGGCGACACTGATAAAGGCCTATCCCCATCCCCTTTTTCTTTGTACTTTCGAAAGGGGTAAAAAGACGTGTGCGGATAAAATCCTTACTCATGCCGCACCCCTGATCCTTGACCCGGACATATGCCTGTTTGTCCTGTCCCACTGTAACAGTGATCGGCTGATCCGAATCTGAAGCTTCGCGTGCATTGTGCAGCAAATTCAAGAGTACCTTTTCCAGTTCCGCATCATCTCCACACACCTGCACCGATTCACCGTCGAGTGTCACCCCGGGATTAGCCGCCTGTTGTATCGCCCGTTGCGCTCGGGCAAGCAGATCCGTCTCATGCAGATGCAGTTGCGGTTGACGTTTGATATTCTGCAGGCGCGTTATGAGACTGTTCATGTTGGTAACGGTGTTATCCAGGGTTTCAAACATATCACTGCGAAACTCCGGGTCGTCAATATAGTCGCGCGCGTTTTCTACAACCAGGGCGAGACTTGAGACCTGGTTTTTGAGATCATGAATCACAAAGGTCGAAACCTTGCCAATTGCCGCCATCTCCTTAGCCGCTACCAGATCCGTATACAGCTTGCGACTCAGAAGAACACCGATAGCCTGATGAGCCAGAATCTTCATCAGATCAAAATCTTCATAGGTCAGATCTTCGCCCGCATAAATGCGCTGCCCCAGAGCTATAAAACCTTCGACACCAGAATCAAAACACAAGGGGATAAGAAAGCTGCAACCATATCCATGTAGGCCCTGCAAAGATTCATCTGCATCCTCGTGTTGCGCAGTAAGGTTCACTACCCAGCTGCAATCACGCATGTTCTGCTGCGGAAACTGCCCCGGCAGCTTCATTTCATACATTTCCATTTCATGGCAGGCACAGCAGTAAAAATTGCCATCTTCCCGTTCACGCAAGAACAATGCTGCCCCACGCACAGAAAAGGTTTCAGCATAAAATGCCAGGATTGCGTCTTCAAGCTCCTTGCGATTTTTAGCCCGCGACAGATGTGAGGTGAATTGGAGCCACTCTGAACGATAGTCGTACTTGTTCTGATAAAAGTTTTTATGCAGGACAACCTGTATGCGTCGCCTCACACTTTCCGAGAGGAGCAGAATAACGAGTAAAAGCCCGGTTACAACTGCAGCTCCAAGCAACAGCGACCGATTCTGCTGCAGATTGAGATACTGCATTCCAGTACCCAAAAGACCCAACACCATCAGATACAGGCCTACTACCAGGACTACAATCGAACGGTAAGCCACTCCTCTGGAAACCTGCAGGGCGACCGTACCACCACGATAGCGGCGACTGTATCCCATCAGCAGAACACCAACCACAAGGCTCGCAGTGCGCACCGCAACAAGGTTCATATCCAGGGAACGATACAGCAACGCCTGACTGTAATATATGACGAGTACCGATAAGATGAGCCCGGCGCCAATAACCTCGAACTTCACCCGCCATCTGTCCGGACGCTCAAGAGCGACATAAGCACGCTCCAGATAACAGAGTCCGACCACCAGTGACGTCATCAAAGCGACATAGAACCAGTAGCCTGCGGGACGGAGAAAGAGAATATTTTCCGTCCCAAAATCAGGTGAATAGAGCAATGCGGCTGGCGGGAGCAGGAGTGCAGCTACAGGCAGACAACACACGCCCGCCAAAAACAGCCACGCAACAAGGGAAGATCGATTAAACCGCAGAGGATGAGCATAAGTCAGACAGAACAACAACCACCCCACAGGGAGGCAGGCTTCCGCAACCAGGCATACCTGTTTCCAGCTCATCAACAAAGCAGGATTCAGCAGAATCTGTACATCGCAGAATTCAACCACTGCAGCGGCAAGCAAGGTAATAGCAAGCCCCAGAGCAGGAATCTGCCATGGGCGCCGGAGTAAAATCAAAGCCAGGAAGACAAATACAATGGCAACGGCGCTGTATGTCAATACAAGTTGGAGCATCAGACTTCCAAAATTCCGGGCTTCAATATCTGCCTTGTCGCATAAAAAACAGCGTATTACCCTACTGCGGCAACACCTCTTTGATTAAGGGATAAACCTCGCGTACAAAGTCCCGCAGTAAAGCAACGGGTTTCTCATCGCCCTCCCGATACTGGGTTGAAATACGTACAAAAGCTGAATCTCGCCGCCCGTATACTATTGAATTGAAAATTTCCGCGAACTTCAGGGCATATTCGTTGGTCAAGGTAGCGCCACTTACCTGGTACCAATACATGAAGAGTTCGCGCCTCTCCCCATTGCGATACACCGCCTCCACCACTTTCAGGGTATCCGCACCGACATCCAGGATATGCGTGGCTTCAGACTCAACCATCCAGCCACTACCCGGAAGACAGTGTTTAGGGGAATGGATGGGGCCACTGTCCGAGCCACCGTCATGATAGCCTATATAAAGGCCAATACTCTGTTTCTGTGTTTGGTTCGCATCATGCTGATACACCCGATACAGATAATCTGTGGGGCGCAATTGTGCAAGAACTGCTTCACTGAAATAAATATCGTCTGCCTGCGACCACGCATCAAAATGGGA
>JAIVHC010000089.1 GCA_020201305.1 Geobacteraceae bacterium | reverse complement strand
ATCGTAAACAGCTTCACCTGATGTAAAGTCTTCCTTTTTAAAAACACCTTTGGCATTGGCACGTTCCGGCGCATAGGAGTACAAAGTAGCACCGTAGCTCTGCCCCAGATCCTCACTCAGGATACCGCCGTCCATGCCCATAAGGGGCGTGAAACGTCCGATGTCGGTAATACCAACCCAGCCTTCCACATCGTCGTCGGTGGCGTCGTTATCCCCCTGGGTGTAGCGCAGTGCCACGTAGGGATTGAATGCCCTGGAAACCTCGAGTTCCAGGCCGGCGAATGCCGCCATAGAAGAGATATCC
Organism: Geobacteraceae bacterium; assembly: GCA_020201305.1. Taxonomy (GTDB): domain Bacteria; phylum Desulfobacterota; class Desulfuromonadia; order Desulfuromonadales; family Desulfuromonadaceae; genus JAIVHC01. The sequence goes on along the minus strand of JAIVHC010000089.1, from coordinate 6,343 downwards.
TTACCGCTATCAAACTCACCATCCGCGAATACGATTTCAAAGGAGGGCTTCAGCATCCCCACTTTGCCCAGGGCTTCAAAGCCGTAGTAGTGCACCTGTGCTTCATGACTGTCGTTATCGCTGTAGGCATAAAACGGGCTGAGATCGAAGTTGCCCACCTTCTGATTGACCTTGAGGCTGTAAACGCGCCAGTCATTTGCATTGCTGGCATCTAAATACTTATTCTCTATTTGCCCTGTTACATCAATGTAGTTTTGGACCGGAATATAAAGTAATTCATAGCTTGTTTGGGGCGCTAGTTCGCCACGGAAGCCGATAAACGGGTGATCGTCGCCGTACAGCAATCCCCCGGTGCGGATATCCAGGGCGCGGATATCCCAGCCGGTCTGGAGTTCCATGGCGGGATTAAATTCATACAGCAACTCCACGCGCTCGATACCGAATTCGCCACCCGTATTGGGATTTCCAACCTTTTCGGCTCCTACATAGTATGAGCGATCAGCGGTATCCTTCTGCATAATTACATCCGCCTCGGTGATCAAAAAAATCGATCGCACTCCACGCCGGGGGTGCCAGCATCAGTACGGCGGCAATGCCCGCTATTATTGTTTTCATCCTTCTTCCTCGTTGCATTGGCTTTTCTCCTCCATAAATAACAGATGTGAAGTAACGTTTTTTTACCATGGCAGACTGACCATGGCAGGCTGCTTTATGCCTGGAAAGCTAGCAACTTGATGGTGAATGGTCAATAAAATAAAACGCCATTTTATTTGTTTGCGTATATTTTCGGGCATACGAAACACAACCTACAATCTGACGAAACGCTATCAAATATTTGACAACCTTTGCGCGGCGGGATTAGTCTTCTACTTTTTTATACCAATCTTTTTTTATGCCATATCAAGGAGAACAAGCATGAGTGACAATGCATGTAACGGCTGTGACAAAAGCAGCAGCTGCAGCGATGCAGACAAAAAACAGTGTGACCAGCAACAGCAGGAGGAACAGATCCAGGCATGCCTGGCGAAGATCAAGCACAAAATTCTGGTTATGTCAGGTAAAGGCGGTGTAGGTAAGAGCACCACCGCGGTAAACCTGGCCCTGAGTCTCGCACAACAGGGCGCCAAGGTGGGGCTTCTGGATATCGACCTCCACGGCCCCAGCGTTCCGACCCTCCTGGGCCTTGAACTCCAACGCCCGGCGGTGGAAAATGACCTGATGCTGCCGGTGCCGAAACATGACATCAAAGTGATGTCTATCGGCTTTCTGATCCAGGAGCAGGATGACGCGCTGATCTGGCGTGGTCCTATGAAGGCCGGGGTAATTCAGCAGTTTATCCGCGATGTAAACTGGGGCGAGCTCGACTACCTGGTGGTGGACTGCCCTCCCGGAACCGGGGATGAACCCTTGAGTATTGCACAACTCCTGGGTGAAGGTACCGGCGCGGTACTCGTAACCACCCCGCAGAAGGTGGCGCTGGTGGATGTGCGCAAGTCGGTGTCTTTCTGTCGTCGGGCGGCGGACGCGAAATGGCCGCAGAGATGACGGTACCGTTCCTGGGGCAGATTCCGGTAGATCCACGCATGGTGGAAGCGGGAGACGACGGCACTCCGGCGGTACTGGAATTCCCCGATTCACCCACCACCAAAGCCCTGGCAGATATTGCGCAGGAACTCTCACTGCGCTGCCTTAACCCCGGCGGCGGCACTGCGGATCTGACCGATTAGAGGTTACGTTGACCAGGGGCAAGGTATATCGTGCCCCTGGTCTGTTTTACTCGCATTTAAAAAGAATCCACTTTTACAATAATCCTTTCAGCGACAGGTAAGGCTCGATTCTCAACTTAGCATTATAAGAAAATATCCATTTTCCGATGGTTTTACTTGACGCAAGCCTCAACAATGGTTATTTAGGACTACTAAATAACCAATAGCACAGCAGCGCAGAAGGGCCCAAGGGGTTCATCTGCACATATGCTGTGCTGATATTTTTTGTACGAGTATTCGCCCCTGCTTCCATGCGCACGCCACGGCGCGCCAATCCATCTGCACCAAGGAGTACAGTATCATGGGTAAACCCATCGTTCCCCAGCCCATCTCTCTTGAACAGTACGGTATCATCAACACCCCTACAGTACTGCGTAACCTCAGCACCCCGGAACTGTATGAAGACGCCATCCTGCGCGACGAAGCACACCTGTCGCATCAGGGCCCACTGGTGGTATCCAACCCTGACTACACCGGCCGTTCACCCAACGATCGCTACATCGTCAAGGATGGCGAGAGTGCCGACGATATCTGGTGGGGAGCGGTTAACCGTGAATTTCCGGCGGATAAGTTTGATGCCCTCTACAACCGCATAATGGCTTACCTGCAGAATCGTGAGCTCTATGTACAGGACTGTTTTGCCGGTAGCGACTCCAACTACCGTCTCCCGGTGCGGGTTATCACCTCGCTGGCATGGCAGAGTCTGTTTGCGCGCAACATGTTCATCAAAGCGACCCAGGAAGAACTGGATAATTTCGATCCCGGTTTCACCGTTATCGCCGCGCCCGATTTCAAGGCGATTCCCGAGATTGACGGTACCCGCAGCGAAGCCGGTATTATAATAAACTTTGAGCGCAAGATCGTCCTCATTGCCGCCGCCGCATACAGCGGTGAGATTAAAAAAAGCATATTCTCCGTCATGAACTACCTGCTCCCCAAGCAGGATATCCTCTCCATGCACTGCAGCGCCAACGTGGGCAAGGATGAAGATACCGCGATCTTCTTCGGTCTCTCCGGCACCGGGAAAACCACCCTCTCAGCGGATCCGAAGCGCCGTCTCATCGGCGATGACGAGCACGGCTGGACCAAGGATGGGGTGTTCAACATCGAAGGTGGCTGCTACGCCAAGGTTATCAACCTCAGCCCCGAAGCAGAACCGGAGATTTATAAGTGCACGCGCAGCTTCGGCACCATCCTGGAAAATGTGGGACTCGACTCCGTCACGCGCCACATCGATCTGGATGATGCGAGCGTAACCGAGAACACCCGCGCCGCGTATCCCATTACGCATATCCCCAACATCGAGCCCACCCTGAAGGGAGGGCATCCGAAGAACATCATCATGCTCACCGCAGATGCGTTCGGAGTTATGCCGCCGATCTCCAAGCTCACTCCGGAGCAGGCCATGTACCACTTTATCTCCGGCTATACCGCAAAACTCGCGGGGACTGAAAAGGGCGTAACCGAGCCTCAGACCACGTTCTCCGCCTGCTTTGGTGCGCCATTCATGCCCATGCACCCCTCGGTGTACGGCAACTTGCTCAAGGAGAAGATCCGCGAGCACAATGTCTCCTGCTGGCTGGTCAACACCGGCTGGAGTGGAGGCCCCTACGGTGTAGGCTCACGCATGAAGATTCAGCACACCCGCGCCATGCTCAACGCCGCCCTCGACGGCCAGTTGGACGATGTAGCCTTCGAGCGTGATCCGGTATTCGGCCTGTATGTGCCCCAGGGCTGCCCCAATGTTCCCACTGAGGTGCTCAACCCCCGCAACACCTGGGACGACAAGGACGCCTATGACGCCAAAGCGGCGGAGCTCGCGAAGGCCCTGATTGCGCGCATTCAACAACGCATTAAAGCGGACCCCCAGGTACTGGTCGGGATCGGCGATGACTGCAGTGTGTGCACCTTTCCCGCCGGAGAGGTGCTTCTCACCACCAAGGATCTGCTTCTCGAAGATGTTCACTTCCGGCGCGAATGGACCGACATGTATTCACTGGGCTGGAAAAGCGCAGCAGTCAATCTCAGTGATATCGCCGCCATGGGAGGAACCGCGCGCTATCTCCATCTCGGTCTCGGGATTCCACCGGATACACCACTTACCCACCTGGAACAGTTCAGCGACGGCTTTCTGGCCCTGTGCCAACAAGAAGGCGCGACCCTGTGCGGTGGGGATACGTGCCGCTCATCCCACGGGCTGAGCATTTCAGTTACCGTCCAGGGCAGCGCACCATATGAACAAGTTTGTACGCGCAGCGGTGCGCAGCCCGGAGATGTAATCTTTGTCTCCGGCACTCTGGGAGACAGCGCCCTGACCCTGCTTCAATTAATGGAGGGGGAGAAACCCCTGGATGAAGTGGCATTGCAGCATCATCGCCCCCAGCCGCGCCTCCAACTCGGACGTGCTCTGGCACAAGGTGGAGTCATAAGTGCGATGATCGATGTATCGGATGGGATCTTCTCCGACCTGGGACATATCCTCGAATGCTCGGAGGTTGGCGCCGAGCTGGATACACGCTTAATCCCCCTCTCCAGCGCAGCAAAAATCCATCTGCGCCATCACCCGGCACGCCGCGACCAGCTTATACGCGGCGGAGAGGATTACGAGCTTCTCTTTACCGCCCCCGTGCACAACCAGGAACACATTGCCGAGATAAGCACGCACCTGGGTCTGTCCCTGACTCCAGTGGGGAGGATACTCCCTGTGGAGGAAGGCTTCTGTTACATCGATCACTCCGGCACCCTGCAACGCACCAGTGCCGGCGGATTCAACCACTTCAGATCCTGATATCCCTTAACATTCAAGCTACGGAGCAAATAGATGTTTATACCTTGTATCCGCAACATCCTCTACCCGCTTACAGCCGCCCTGGTGTGTATCGGAATACTCAGCACTCCGATTCCCGCAAGTGCGGAAACCACTGCAGATAAAGCCGTGCTCCAGAAGCTCCTCGAAGCGCCGTTTCAGCCCGACGCTGACGCTGATATACGCATCGATGATTTCCGCGCCACCTTTGAGCAGGAAGCGCACATTGCAAGCCTCAACCGCTCCAAACAGGGGCACGGCAAGGTTACAGTGCGCTTTAATGCCGAGAAGGCCGCATCGTTCCGCTGGGACTACCTTGAACCCGAGGAGCAGCACATCATCAGCAACGGGATAAAGCTCTGGGTGTATCTACCCGAAAGTAACCGCGTGATGATCTCGGACGTGGCGCAGCATCTGGAAAGCGGTGATGATCCCCTCCTGTTTCTGCGCAGCCTCGACAACCTCGAACGCCATTTCGAGATCAGCATCCCCGCACCGGCATGCGCGCAAGGTGGAGACTACCTCCTGACCCTGACTCCGAAGAGGGACTCGGCATATGTCAGCACTCTGACCCTGCATATCCCGGAGGAGGTGGTGGAAAAAAAACTCGAAGATCGTTTCCCCCTTGGGGGCGTTACCATTCTCGACCCCAATGGCAACACCACGGCCCTGAAATTTGGCGATGTAGAGGTGAATACACAGCCAGAACCTAAAACGTTCAGCTTCAGCGTCCCGCCCGGGGTGGAGATTGTTCATCCGGATTCGAAATAATTCTGCTCTGTGAGGGGTCGGACCCGGGACGGGCAGTAGGTCAAACGCCAATCACGGCTGCCCCTGATAGATATCGGATAAAAGCATCATAAAAACGTACACAGGAGATACCCCATGCCGAGTTTAGACATTGTATCCAAGATTGATCTGCAGGAAGTGGACAATGCCGTCAACCAGGCGCGCAAGGAGATCGGACAGCGCTACGACTTCAAAGGTACACATAACGAAATCGACCTCAATGACGATCATATTCTTATTCTCGCTGCAGACGACTACAAACTTCAGGCCGTAGTAGACATCCTGAAAGGGAAGTTGACCCGGCGCGGCGTTCCCACCAAATGTCTCGATTTCCACAAGGCCGAACCCGCCTCCGGCAATGCGGTACGCCAGCGCGTAGATCTGGTTCAGGGTATCTCCAAAGAAAAAGGCAAAGAGATCGTGAAGATGATCAAGGGGACCAAACTCAAGGTGCAGCCCCAGATCATGGAGGATGAAGTGCGTGTGAGCGGGAAGAAGATCGACGACCTGCAGGAAATCATGCAGGAGCTTAAAGGCGCGGACCTGGGGATTGAACTCCAGTTCGTCAACATGCGCTCATAGCAACCGAACCGGGCGTATACCATACGCCCCTACAGCTTAAACCAAACCACAAGGAACCGCTTTGACCCCTGCAAACGTAGCTATAATCAGCCTTGGATGCCCGAAAAACCTCGTGGATACCGAGGTGATCCTCGGGCATCTGCCGCCCGAGCACTACATCATCGTCGAAGATGAGACAAGCGCTGATATCATCATTGTGAACACCTGCGCCTTTATCCATGATGCCCAGGAGGAGTCCATCGACACCATTCTGGAGGTCGCAGAATACAAAGAGACGGGCGCATGCTCCCTGCTGATTGTGTGCGGGTGTCTGCCGCAGCGCTACCGTGAGGAACTCGCGCCCCAACTTCCCGAGGTGGATGTATTCATGGGCACCGGTGACGCCGTCAACATCGCACGG
>JAIVHC010000261.1 GCA_020201305.1 Geobacteraceae bacterium | reverse complement strand
CGACAGGATCAGAGGGCCGAAGATGGCCAGAGTTCCAATCCGTTCGCTGAAATCACCGATGACGACATAGATAATTTGTTTAACTGAGGGTAAGCCATGTCGTTTATAAATCATGCATCGCGCGAAATTAACTGCAAGATTGTGTACTACGGCCCCGGCCTGTGCGGAAAAACCACCAATCTGCAATACGTATATCAGAAGACCGCGCCCGAATCGAAGGGGAAGATGATCTCCCTCGCAACGGAAACGGAGCGCACCCTTTTTTTCGATTTTCTCCCCCTGGCGTTGGGGGAGGTTCGTGGTTTTAAAACCCGCTTCCATCTGTATACGGTGCCGGGGCAGGTTTTCTATGATGCCTCACGTAAATTGATCCTCAAAGGGGTAGATGGGGTGGTGTTTGTTGCAGACTCGCAGGAAGAACGCATGGATGCCAACATCGAAAGCCTTGAAAACCTGCGCGACAATCTGGATGAACATGGCTACGATCTGGACAATATGCCGTTCGTGATGCAGTACAACAAACAGGACCTACCCAATATCTCGCCGCTCGAAGAGCTGCAGAAATACCTCAACCCCCATAAGGTGCCTGAGTTCCGCGCTTGCGCCATGACGGGAGCCGGGGTGTTTGACACCTTGAAAGCGATTGCCAAGCTGGTTCTTATGGACCTGAAAAAAGGGGGGCAGCGGGGATAAGAAGTTCTGCTGTGAGTTCTCGAAAAAGGTGGCAAATATTTCTTGACATCGGGCACATGGTTCCGTATATTCCTCACTTGTCGCAACGACACGATCCCTGGTAGCTCAGTTGGTAGAGCAGGTGACTGTTAATCACCCTGTCGCTGGTTCGAGTCCGGCCCGGGGAGCCAAAAAAATCAAGCACTTACGGCATTTAGCTGTAGGTGCTTTTTTTTGTGTGTACATCACTCTGATAAAACAATCTCCGGCAGAGGTTTTTGTGCTTTCTGCGAAAGCATCAATAATCACAGCAGAGACAGCACGGCCTGTGCGCTGTCCAACTCGGTTGTGACACTCAGACAGCAAGCAACCGACATCACCCAGATAAGAGAATAGAGATGCAGGGTATTGCTGGTTTTATAAGCGGATTTAAACGTATTGCCCCGAGAGCGGCACATTTGAGCTTCTGGCCTGAGCAGTCAGCTGACTTTGGTAAACGGTAGAAGTGATGTTTTGCACATCAACTTGTGCGGGGCGGTAAAAAAAGGACGTTTTCTCTTTCTGATCCGGAAAAATGGGAGGAGTTCCGGGAGCGCTACCTCAAAGATCTCAAACAGGGGACAGCCGTCTGTGATCTCCTGGATGCAGTGACGGGAGAGAGTCTGACCCTGGTGTATGCAGCGCGCGATGCCGCGCACAATCATGCTCTGGTACTGCAGGAATATCTAAAAACTCTGATATCCAAATAAATTCAGGCGCGGCACTTCTCCACCAACTCAGTCACTTCCGGATAACGCCCCAGTTACAGGCGTGAAAAAAATCACACCTCATCCATAAATACACCAAACTCACTTATTTGTTTTCCTGCGTCAATTCAAGCTCCTGTGGCACATATGCCATACGGTTCGTAACCCCCACCCCTAAGAACCGCTGAGGGTGATCTTCTCCCCACACCTCAATTCCAGGTTGAGATCCTGAAACAGGATCTGCGCGCCAAGGGTTAATTCCAGGTGCTGAATTTCAAGCGCGGCTTCGTTCAAAGCGGCAGTCCTTTGTGTGGCAGGAAGCATGTGAAGCTTAGGAGGTAAGCCCGGTTAATTGTGAGAAAATTAACACATAGCCGCTGGTGTCGCCGGTTTCATGTTGTGCTTACATACGGTCGATTGAAAGCAAGTTTAAAAAGTCAGGCAGATTGGTTGGGAAGACAGGACTATAGAAAATGTTGGAAAATATTCAGTAATTTCTTTAAGCTGTGTTTATAGATACAACTACATGAAGAACGGTACCCTGCTTCGTCAGGTAGTTAATAAGATCAACGAAATGGATTTATTGCAGTTTTTGAAAGGGTTCCCAGTTGGAGACTAGATGAGTACCACAGAACGTCAAATAGCCATTTTTACCTCGCAGGATGGAGAAGCCTCACTGAAGGTGCAGCTCGATCAGGATACGGTCTGGTTGAGCCAGGCGCAGTTGGTTGATCTATTCGAGCGCGATGTCTCCGTGATCTCGCGCCACATACGAAACGTCTTTAAAGATGGGGAGCTGGCTCAAGAAAGCAATTTGCAAAAAATGCAAATTGCAAATTCCGACAGGCCGGTTGCTTTCTACAGCCTGGATGTCATTATCTCCGTTGGCTACCGGGTCAAATCACAGCGCGGCACCCAGTTCCGCCAGTGGGCAACCAAGGTTCTGCGAGACCATCTGGTTCAAGGTTATACTCTGAATCAGCAGCGTTTGGCGGAGCAGACACAAAAGCTGCTCGAAATGCAGCAAGCCGTCGCGTTGTTATCCCGCACTCTGGAACAGCAGCAACTGGTCAGTGACGCCGGGGAAGAGATATTACAGGTCATCACTGACTATGCCTACGCTCTGGCCACCCTCGACCGCTACGATCAGGAGGGGGCCACGGGACGTTCTTGCTTTATTGCCTTAGCGCCACAAGCAACCACTCCTTCACCTCGTGATTCATCTCGACAATCTTCTCGCCTTTACGTATCGCACGCGAAACAGCGGGAGAGCCAATCCCAAGATAACGGGCGATTTCCGCAGCGGGGTGACGCAACTTCCGGGTAGCGCAAAAGC
>JAIVHC010000088.1 GCA_020201305.1 Geobacteraceae bacterium | reverse complement strand
TCATCGGGGATGGAGCGATACCTGAAGTACAAACTGCGGAACAGATCGGCATACGCTTTGTGCTTTTTGTTGATGAGGCGCACCAGATAAAAGTGGCTCCTGTGCCCGAGGAGGCTGAAGAGCTCATCCACCAGACGCGCATCATCGGGGGCTCCGACGCGCGGGGTGCGTTTGAGGGAGCGTCCCAACAGACCCAGGATATCCTCCTGCTGGGTCTTGAGCGCGCCATACACCGAACCGGTAAGGAAGAAGAAACAGTTGCTGAAGGCGTGTCCTTCGCTGAAAATCTGATCGTAGGGGATGCGCCCGGAGGTCTCATTGGAGAAGCGCAACTCCCCATCGGGCTGAATCGCGGCGCCAAAGAGTACGAGGCGGTTGACAACATCATTTTTGAGCAGATCGGCCACGGGCTGCTCCACCCCGTACATATACTCACAGAAGCTCCCGCCATTGCCCCAGTGGGTCAGCCCGGTGCGATCAAGGACAATTTCGTTGCCGGGGGCAAATATACGCAGGCCCTCTGCGCGGGTTTCATAAAAATGACACCCACCGGCATCGCGGGCCGCAACGGTGACAAAGTATTCGATATTGTCGTCTATATGTCCGTGCAGGCGCAGTTCCTGATGCATGAGTTCCTCACATAGGTGGTGCAGAGGGTTCTTTGAGGGCTATATCCAGACTCAGATGCAAACCATCATAGGCGAATTCCACCCCTGCAGGCAAACGATGGTTATGGCGCGGGTAGTCGACATCGTGACTTAAATGGGTCAGGATGAGGCGCTTAGCCCCGAGGTCACGTCCGGCTTCAATGGCGGCATCAATAGTTAAATGACTCATATGGGGTTTGAAGCGCAATCCATCGATAATCAAGACCTCCAGATTACGCAGCTTTACCGCGGCCGCTGCCGGGATGTGGCTGCAGTCGGTCAGATACGCGAAGGCGCCAAAGCGATATCCGAGGACCGAACCGCGCCCGTGTTCGAGCTCTACCGGCACAATCCGGAGGCCGAAGAGGTCAAAAGCACCATCTACACTATGCGCTTCAAGACGGGGGCAGAATCCTTCAGCATCGCTGCGCTTAAAGGCGTACGCAAACGTGCGCTCCAGGCGGCGGACCGTGTGCCATGACCCATAGATATCGATATCCGCACCCTCGGCAGCATTAAAGGGTCGCAGGTCGTCAATACCGTGGACATGATCAGCGTGGGTATGGGTATACACCACCGCATCCACCCGCTTTACCCCCTCGCGCAGACACTGGGCGCGCAAATCGGGGCCGGTATCCACCAGCACCACATGCCCGTTCCATTCCAGCATCAGGCTCGAGCGGGTGCGCTGATTGCGCATGTCCTCCGAGGTACACACCGCACAATCACACCCCACCACCGGCACTCCGGTACTGGTTCCGCACCCCAGAATGGTTATGTCGAGTTTTGTTTCGGTGTCCACTTCTGTCCCTCTGCCATTCACCGCACAGGCAATTCGTGAATTGCCCCTACAAACGTTTCTTTGAACCTCGAACCTTGTACCTACACGTTCTCCTCTTCGGTGACAACCATATTTCTGCCTGCATCCTTGGCACGGTACAGGGCGCGATCCGCGCGTTGAAACACCCTGGGGCCGTCGTCATCTGTCCGGACGGTGGCCACTCCGAAACTTGCGCTCTGGGGCGGAACCGGGGTGAAATCGAGTTGAGTAATCTCGTGGCGTAAATCCTCCGCCAGGGCTGCGGCTTCCCGCAGGGTTGTGTGGGGCAGAACAAGCATGAACTCCTCTCCACCCCAGCGCCCGGCAATGTCATTTTTGCGCACGCGCTGAAGCAATACTTCGGCGATGCCACACAGCACCCGATCCCCGGCATGATGCCCGAAGGTATCGTTGACATCCTTAAAGTGATCGATATCAAGCAGAACGATGGATAACGGTTCGGTATAGCGCTGCACACGCTGCCATTCATAATCGAAAGCGGTTTCGATCTTAAGACGGTTATACAGCCCTGTCAGGGGATCCGTGATCGAAAGGCGTTTGAGTTCGCGCGACGTTTCCTCCAACTGCTGATGCGCGAGAAGGAGTTCGCGGTGGAGTTGGGCGAGGCGGCGGTTGCGCCACACAAAAAGAGCGAGCAGCGCTGCTGCCCCCAGGGCCGAGAAGAACACAACCCAGACATTCACCCCCTGGCGGTACGAAACGGTAACCCAGCGGTTGTAGAGACGCTGCCCCTCTCCCGGGCCGAGGGCGGCAATAGCGCGATCGAGGATATCACGCAAAAGCGCATCATCCTTGCGCACCCCGATTCCCATACCCAGGGTCATATTAACCCGTCCCGAGATCTTCACATCGCTGATGCCCTGGCTCCGAATCGCTTCGCCAATGGCGGCAACGGTGCCGATAAACGCGTAGATCTCTCCCGTCTGTACCTTGCGTATCCCTTGGGCAACGGTATCCGTCTCCACCAGATCCATGGCGGGATAGCGTCGCCGGAACTCCTCTGTGATCGCATATCCACGCGTTGCCCCCAGACGCCTTCCGCTCATCTGGCGGATATTCTCGATAAATATCTCTTCCCCGCGCGTCGCCACTACAATAGGCAGATGCAGATAGGGGCGGGTGAAATTCAGATATTCACGCCGCTGGGGCGTAGGCGCCACCATCGAGAGAAGGTCACACGCCCCGCTTCGGGCCTTCTCCAGGGTCTCCATCCACGTTGAGGTTTGCACCACACGGATGGGGATGGGGAGTTGCTCCTGAAGAAGGGTAAAGTAG
>JAIVHC010000165.1 GCA_020201305.1 Geobacteraceae bacterium | reverse complement strand
GGAGAATATCGAGCTCGGACGCACCATGCTGTTGGATACGCCGGAACCCACTCTGCGCTACGGCGGCCTCCTTGCTTCAACCGCAACATTACACACAGCGGTTAAGGCCCCTGTATATGCCCTGCACGGCACGGAAGACCGGGTTTTGAAAGCACCCCCGGTAAAACACTGCACCCTGGTTCAGAACGCCGGGCACGGCATGGTCGTATCCCACGCGCAGGAGGTTGCGGAATTTTTATGTAAGACGGTTGAATATTTACAGAACAGGTGTAATCCAGAGTAAAAGCGATTTCCAAATAGCGATAGCAGGCAGTAGACGTAGCACCAATCTCAGCTGGAAGCAGCTCCTGCGTAGTGTATGATGTATCGGACAATAAATTAAAAAGCCCCGCAGAACTTCTGCGGGGCTTTTTAGATGGTGCGGAACTAAGAAGAGAACTTCTTAGAACTTGTAGCCGATGGCGACATAGCCGCGGAGCATGTCACCATCTTCATCACCGTATACGTACTCTTCATCAGATTCGAAGATGTCGTATGTAGCTTCTACGGTAGTGTAGAAAGCAGGGGTGAAGTTGTAGGTTCCACCCAGGGTGAAGGAGTACTGCTCGTAAGAGAGATCAGAGTATGAGTCTATGTTGTTGTTCTGATCCCAGGTGTCGTAGTTAACAGCGGCGTACGCTCCCGGTGAATCGTATTCAGAATCTGCCAGCACGGTATTAGTGTCTTCACGATTTACTTGTGCTCTTTCGCTGAAATTCCAATCCCAGCTATCATCCGCATAGTTGTATACAACGGAACCATTGAGCTTAAGTTTTTCTGTCGCCTGGTAATCTGCACTCAGGGACAGGGTGTGAACAGATGATTCGTATTCTGCAATGCTGCATACCGACCCAAACTGGGCCGAAGAAACATCGTTCGCTCAGCCATGGTACCAGCCAACACAGGCGCGGTTTTCCGTGTCCTGGTTATGGTCATACGCTCGAACTTAACGCGGTTGTTTTCTTCATAACGCATGCGTGCATAAATGGTTGCAGCCATGTTTGATGCTGGAGACCAGGTGGTGCTGAATTTGGCTTCATGCACATCTTCCGGCATGTTAGTGGACTCGAGCTCACGGTTTGGATAAACATCGGTCCAGTACAGGGTCTTGTTCCCATCATCTCCAAGACCTCCATTTTGGAATTCCCAAGTGTCGACGAACTTAAGACCACCACCGCCATCTTCACCGGTAAGCTGGACAATGCCCACTTCGGCGCCGGCAAACGGCTCATTGATGTCCTGATATTCATAGCTGACACGACCGGAAAGGGTTTTGCTCAGGCGGCTTTTAAGAGCTGCCTTGAACGTGTGGGTTTCAGTTTCACCTAGAAATTCCTCATCCCGGTCGACTTCCTCATACTCGTAGCCGAGCCGCAGGGTGGTGGCCATAGCGAGGCGATATACCAGGTCAGCACCGAATTCAGTAACCTGGCGTGCCTCAGCAGAGTGGTAGGCTTCTGTGGCATCTTTGGGATACATGGAACCTTCCCGACTCTCGAAATACAGGCGGTTTTCGTCCACATCTATCTCGTAAATCTTGCCGCGCAGCGAAAGATTCACGTTTTTGCCAAACTTGGTGGCAAATTTTCCTGCATAGGACTCGAATTCACTTTCCAGATCGTTGCCGTCCTGCAGCACGTATCCATCCTGCACAGCAGAAGACTTCGAGCTTTCGACATCAGACTTCACATAGCTTGCAGTCAGGCTGGTGTTGCTGGGCATATCCACCCTGGCCTTGAGCATGTGAGTCTCTTTTTCGGAGTCCGGAGTATTGGCAAAGTCAAGTACGTTGTTGCCGTCAAAGGGGTAGAGCATCTGGTCTGGCGCGGAGGAGTTACCCATTTCATCGTAGAAACGCGTGGGGGCACTGGCGTCCTCATCAAAATCACGAGTCAGATACTCATAGTCTACGGTGAGAACCCCGAACTTACCTGTAGCACCCAGGGTGAACTCTTCGGTGCGCTCGTCAATTTCTTTGCCGGTAGCAGATACGTGACAAGAGTCGCATTTGGAAAGCCCGATGGCCTGTTCCATACCCTCGCGGGTTTCAATGCGTGCTCCGGCCTTAAAGGTAATATTGGCGAGTTGAGGAATAACCAGTTCTGCTTCGTTTTTCCACTCGCGCCGGGTTACGATATAATCGTTATCCGCTTCCTGACTCCAGGCTTCTTCGGCTTCTGCCGCAGTCATGTTGATTTTTCCCCCACCAATAGCTGTGCCATCGGGATATTGGGAAAATATCTTGTCAGTAGTAACGCTTGGCTGACTTTTGCCGATGTCACTACGCCCGGTTGCACCCATCTGATTCAGTGTTTCATGATCCTTGTGGTGCTCCAGGACATTGAGAGAGCTTTCGAGACGAAATACACGGCCGGCGTCAATGCCGATTTCGTGCATCTGGTCGCGTGGTCCCATGGTTTCACTTTTGGCTTCGAGCAAAAAATCGCCGTTTTTAAATTCCAGGTCCAACTTCGGCGCGAGGGCGATGCCATCTTCGGCGCGTACTGAACCGTATTCATTTACACGTGCTGCATTGTCGTCGGTGTTGATGCCGCTCATGCCCAGTTCCCAGGAACCGCTGACACGGGCACCATCTTCTGCGGCCATGACGCTGGAAGCGGTCATGAACGTCAGAATAGACAACAGTGCAAGCAGCCATAATTGGCTTTGCTTCATAACAATTGCCTCCTTCTAAATTAACGAGTCAAGCCGTGGCCACTCATGGGCTGCGACGGATAATCACTGCCGTGTACCACTTTATGACAGGTGGTGCACTTGGTGCCGAATGATGTCTGGAATCCCTCACTGCCGTGAGGATTTGCTGCATCTGCGGATTTACCAAAGTTGCCACTGTCGGCCTCAGGACCTTCGTAGTTGGATTCACGCAACAGATGGAAATGCCCTTCATGGCACTGCAGACACAGGAACGGCTCGTTCTGCGCAAGCAGGTTGTTGGCTACACTGCCGTGGGGGTCGTGGCAGATGGTGCAGTCGTCTTCGACGGGGGCATGCCCGAATACGAACGGACCCTGGTAGCGGGTGTGGCAGTTCAGGCACAGGTCGTTGGTGCGCTCATGGGTGTTGAGGCTTTCGCCGGTGGCACCGTGGACGTTGTGACAGCTAGAGCAGTTCATCTTGCCTTCTTCAATCGGGTGCGTTGAAGGGAAGTGGCTCTTGGCTTGCTCTTCCTGGTGGCAGGTGTAGCAGAGTTCAGGATCTTCAGCCTTGAGGCTGAACTTGCCTTCGCCATCATGCACGTTGTGACAGTCGACACAGCCAACATCGCTCAGGGCGTGCTCACTGTGAACGTAGTCCATCAGGTCGCCATCGCTGTGGCACTTGACACAGATTGCAGAGGACTGGTCTGAAGTGAGCTCGGTGGGGCGGATGATGTACTCCGGATCGCCGTAGTTTTCCACGTGCTGGCTACCGGGGCCGTGGCAAGCCTCGCAACCCTGCTCTGCGCCCATCATTTCCCAATCGGCCAGGCGTCCGTGAATGGTGTCGGCGAAACCTTCCTCGCCGGTTGATGCGGCGAACATGTCGCCGGCCATGCCGTCATGGCAACCATAGCAGGAATCTGCACCCACATAGGTCGACCCATCGATGACCGGCATTGTCAGCACCTTCTCCCGAATGGTTCCTGTGGCGCACGCGCCCAGGATCAGCAACAGGGGAAGAGCCTTCACCAGCCATGAGGCCTTGGTGTTGAACTTCCTTCGCATGTTTTCTCCTTTCGTTCTTCCTACAAGAGTGAATGTTCTCAACTTTTAGAATCGAAGCGGGATATCTTTATTAACATCGCACCTCCTTTCTCAAGCCAAGAAGACCAGATGCTGATACCGTGTTTGCAGGTTGTGCATGTGCAAAACCACAGACACGGTACAGCATTCTCCTTTTTGATACGCTGTGTACAATACTTCTGCGCAATGATAGAGTAAAACGAATGTTTCTTATGTGTGCATAAGTAACTCTTATGGTATTGCAAAGATATGTTCGGGATAACCTATAGGAAGGTTTTATATGGAAACGCAGTATCTCTGTACCCTTATAATGGCGGCAGAACAGGGGAGTTTTTCCAGGGCAGCGGAAAAGCTTCATCTGACCCAGTCGGCGGTATCGCAGCGGATAAAAAACATGGAGGCGTGCTGCGGAGTGCAGCTACTGGATCGCTCCGGGCCGGTGCTCAAACCAACATCTGCGGGGCAGCATGTGTTGGAGGTAGCGCGCCAGATGGTGGAGCTGGAGCATACCATGCTCTCCGGACTTGCAAAGCTGGCACAGCGCCAGAACCTATCTGTTAGTTGCACCATGGCCACCGGTGTGGCGCACATGCCGGATCTGCTCGAGGAATTTTCCCGTCTGCATCCGGATGTGGAGGATCTGCGCTTTTTGTTTAACACCCCACAGGAAGCGTTGGATGGCTTGCGTGCGGGGGAATTTGATGTTGCTATTGTGGAGCATCTGTGTGATCAGGATTTCAGCACCTTGCGCACCGAGAACCTCCCCGTCGATCGGATGGTATTTGTCGGTTCGCCCCAGTTGGGCATCCCGGCCGGGGCTGTGGCACTGGAGCAGTTGTACACATTCAAGCTTTTTACCCGTCGCGATGGCTGTAGCTGCTACGACCTGCTGTGTCGTAACCTTTTGAGCGTGGGAGGAAATATCGGAAAGTTCAAGCGCGTGATGATGAGTGATGACTACGGTTTGATGTGCAGTGATCTGCTCGCAGTAAAAGGTGTTGCGTATGTATCGGAAGCAGTGATGGCGAAACATCTGCGTAGCGGTGAACTGGTTGAATACCATGTTGATGGTTTCAATAATGTGCGTCAGCGCAGTATGGTGACGCGTATGAGTGATGCTGCCCCTCTGGTGCAGGAGTTCATGAACGTTGCGCGGAAATTTTACGCCCAACATGCGTGAAGGATGGCTGACCCCAGGTAGGAGCGGCTTCGAGCCGCGATTGGTGTTATGCTTCGCCCACCGGTAGGATTTGAAACCAGCCGCAATATTTGTATTTTCTGTCCGGGCCATTTTAATTTATGCCAACACAATCCATACCATATATATATACGCGTCTGAGTACGGCCTTCGGCCCCCAGCACTGGTGGCCCGCGGATTCGCCCTTTGAGGTGGTGCTGGGCGCGGTGCTGACCCAGAATACGCGTTGGGAGAATGTGCGCATGGCCCTCGACAATCTGCGTGGCGCTGGTGTGCTTGTTCCCGGCGCCATGGCATCCCTCGAAGAAGCTGAACTGCAGGCGCTGATCCGACCGGCGGGGTTTTTTCGGCAGAAGAGTGCTACCTTGCGCCGGGTTCTTGATGTGCTGGTAGGAGAATACGGTGGATCCCTGGAGATGTTTCTTGCCGGGGAAACACCCACGGTCCGCGCCCGCCTGCTCAATATCAAAGGAGTGGGGCCGGAAACCGCTGATAGTATCCTTCTATATGCAGGCACGCATCCCATCTTTGTGATTGACGCATATACGCGGCGCATTTGCAGTCGCATCGGGGTATGCGCCCCGAAGGCTCCCTATGCAGAACTCCAGCACATGTTTATGCACGCACTACCTGAGGATGTGCAGTTATACAATGAATATCACGCCCTGCTGGTGGAGTTGGCCAAATGCTGCTGCACCAAAAACAAACCACAGTGCAATGCATGCCCGTTAGAGGATATGTGCAGGCAGCTTCACATCCCTCCTTTTGCTTGACTTTCTCCCTTGTTCTGGTAGGTTGCGAGCCTCGAAAAAGTGATGGTGGTGTAAAAACTCACCACGCTTTTTCTCCCCTTCCGTTTTTATGCCCTTAGATCTGCAAATATATAAGCGAGGACCACATGGAAAACAGCAACAATACCACCCCGGACTATAAAGATACCCTGAATCTGCCCAAGACCGGCTTCCCCATGCGTGGGAATCTGCCCAAGCGCGAGCCCGAGATGCTTCAGAAGTGGGAAGAGCGCAACCTGGATGCCCTGATTGAAGAGGCAGAAGCGGGCAGACCACGATTTGTCCTGCATGATGGTCCTCCGTATGCCAACGGGCATACCCATATCGGGCACGCGCTGAATAAAATCCTCAAGGATCTCGTAGTTAAGAGTCGGCGCATGCAGGGGTTTGCCACCCCCTATGTGCCGGGGTGGGACTGCCACGGACTTCCCATTGAACTGATGGTGGATAAGAAGCTGGGCAAGAAGAAGCGCGATATGAGCAAGGCCGAGATCCGGCGTGAATGCCGCAGGTACGCGGAGGAATGGGTGGATATCCAGCGCGATGAATTCAAGCGCCTCGGGGTGTTCGGCAACTGGGATGACCCCTATCTCACCATGAAGGACAGCTATGAAGCCGCCACCGCGCGCGAACTCGCACGTTTTGCCGAGCGCGGCGGGCTCTACAAGGGCAAGAAACCCGTGCACTGGTGCCCATCGTGTGTGAC
This sequence comes from Geobacteraceae bacterium, assembly GCA_020201305.1. Lineage (GTDB taxonomy): Bacteria > Desulfobacterota > Desulfuromonadia > Desulfuromonadales > Desulfuromonadaceae > JAIVHC01. The sequence goes on along the minus strand of JAIVHC010000165.1, from coordinate 4,359 downwards.
TGCCCTCGCTGAGGCGGAAGTTGAGTATGCGGAGCACAAATCTACCTCCATCTATGTGCGTTTTCCGTATGTGGATGAGCTCCCCGCCGAGCTCAACGGCCTCAAGGGGAAACAGATCTCCTTCGTGATCTGGACCACTACCCCCTGGACCATCCCTGCCAATCTGGCGGTGTGTCTCCATCCGCAGCTCGATTATGTCGCCCTGGAGATGGAGAACGGCGAAGTTCTGGTTCTGGCCGAGGGGTTGCAGGAAGAGGTCCTGGGCGAGATTGGACTCGAAGGAACCGTGCTCGCCACCTTCAAAGGGGAAATATTTGACCGCAAACGCTGCCGTCATCCGTTCTACGCGCGAGACTCGGTTCTTATTCTGGGCGAGCACGTCACCCTGGAAGCGGGTACCGGGTGTGTACATACCGCGCCGGGGCATGGTCAGGATGACTACGTGGTGGGACGCAAATACGGCCTGGATATCTACAACCCCGTAGACGACTTCGGGCGCTACTACGATGACGTGGAGTTCTTCGGGGGGATGAAGGTTGGCGAAGGCAATGCAGCTGTGTGTGCAAAGCTCGAAGAGACCGGAGCATTGCTGCGCCAGAGTGGGATGAGCCACAGTTATCCCCATTGCTGGAGGTGTAAGAAACCGATTCTGTTCCGCGCTACGGCACAGTGGTTTATCTCCATGGAGGAGAACGATCTGCGGCGTAAGGCCCTTGAGCACATCCGGGATGTGGAGTGGATTCCCGGATGGGGGCGTGAGCGCATCTACGGCATGATCGAGAAGCGTCCCGACTGGTGTATCAGCCGCCAGCGCACCTGGGGGGTGCCCATTACGGTATTCTACTGTGCGAAGTGTGGTGAGGCGCTGTGTGACAGTAAGATCATGCACCACATTGCAGATCAGTTTGAGAATGGCGGGAGCGATCAGTGGTTTGAAAAAAGCCCCACCGAGCTGCTGCCTGCAGGCACCGAATGCCCCGCGTGCGGGCATGCGGAGTTTACCCCTGAGAACGACATTCTCGATGTATGGTTCGATTCCGGGGTGTCGCATGCGGCAGTGTTGGAGCAGCGTGCCGAGCTGCATACGCCGGCGGATCTGTATCTGGAAGGGAGTGATCAGCACCGCGGCTGGTTTCATTCCAGCCTCCTCACCTCGGTTGGAACCCGCGATGTTGCGCCGTATAAAGCGGTACTCACCCACGGTTTTGTGGTGGATGGAAACGGGCGCAAGATGTCGAAATCCCAGGGCAATGTAATTGCTCCGGATAAGGTGATTAAAAAGTTCGGTGCTGAGGTACTGCGCCTTTGGGTCGCAGCACAGGATTACCAGGATGATATTCGCATCAGCGAAGAGATCCTCCAGCGCCTCTCGGATGCGTATCGGCGTATCCGCAACACGGCGCGCTACATTCTGGGGAATATCCACGACTTTAACCCCGCCACCGACATGGTGCCTGCTGAGCAGATGCTGGAGCTGGATCGCTGGGTGCTTTCGCGTCTTGCCCATCTGGGCGCGAAGGTGGATAAAGCGTACCGCGAGTACGATTTCCACGTGATTTACCACGCGGTGCACAATTTCTGCAGCGGCGAACTCAGCGCCACCTATCTGGATATCCTCAAGGATCGTGCCTATACCGCACCCACCACAGGGCTGAAACGCCGCAGTGCGCAGAGCGCCATGTACCGGGTGCTGGATGATCTTACGCGCATGATTGCGCCGATCCTCACTTTTACGGCCGAAGAGATCTGGGAGCAGATGCCGGGTGAACGCGAGGAGAGTGTTCATCTGGCAGCATTTCCGGATGTGAAAACCGCTCTGGTGGATGAAGAGCTGGATGTTACCTACGAAAAATTGTGGCAGGTGCGCTCAGAGGTGGCCAAGGCGCTGGAGATTGCGCGCGTCGAGAAACTCATCGGCAACTCCCTCGAAGCCAAAGTTACTCTGGAGGTGGAAAATCAGGAGTACCGCACTCTGCTTGAAGCGTATGCGGATCAGCTTTCGACGCTGTTTATCGTTTCTGCCACGCAATTGGGCGCTGCGGGTGCCGGTGCGCATGTGGCGGAGAAGCTCGGTGGAATAAAGGTGAAGGTGGAAAAAGCACCGGGTGAGAAATGCGAACGCTGCTGGAATTACTCCACCACCATCGGGGATTACAGTAATCACCCGCACATCTGTAGCAGTTGTTTCACTTCCCTGAAAGAGATGGACCTTGTCGACTGAATTCAAGCGCCACTACGGCCTGCTCATATTGGCATGTGCCCTGCTCATCCCTCTGGATCAGTGGACCAAATATCTGGTGCTTGAACATATGCATTTACACCAGAGCCGCACCCTGATCGAGCACTATCTGAATCTGGTATATGTGCAGAACACCGGAGCAGCATTCGGCATATTCGCTGACAGCGCCATGCGGGTGCCGTTCCTCTCCGGTATAGCGGTACTCGCTGTGGGGGTGATCCTCTGGATAATGCCGCGCCTGGGGCGGGAACAGCGCTGGCAGAAGCTCGGGCTGATGCTCGTAGTCCCGGGTGCTATCGGCAACCTTATCGATCGGGTGCGCTTTGGCTATGTGATCGATTTCATCGATGTGCACTGGTATCAGTACCACTGGCCCGCCTTCAACGTCGCCGATTCCGCCATCACCGTGGGAGTCGTGTTCATGCTGGTGGATATCCTGCGTAGCCCGCGCACCCGCTAGAAACGAAGCGCCCGTAGTGTTTTTCCTCACCCTAACCCTCTCCCACGGGGAGAGGAGACGCTTTTAGGCCCAGCGCTGCAGAATTGCATCCACATTGGCGCGCATCTGCGGGGTGACAAAGCGTTCTGCATAGTTCCACCCCATCACCAGCACGGCCACATCATCGGTGATTCCGAGCACAGGGATCATGTCGGGGATGAAGTCGATGGGGGAGATGATATACACCACCAGCCCGACCAGCAGGAGTTTGATATGTGTCGGGGTGTCACGATGGGTGAGGAGTTCTTTCGCGAGGAGAAAGCGCTCTACAATAAAGCGCAGGGCATTCATGGGGACGGCGGCATATTGCTGCCAGTTTCCGCCGCTGGAATTTCCACCCCTGCGACCCTGTCCTCGGCCCGGTTTCGGCCCCGGTCTTTTGTTGTTGCCTTTGTTCTTGTCGGTATTCATGTGGGCCTCCAGTTTTTGCCTGTTGCATGTTTTGTGTAACGCACGAACCGTTTTATGGTGACCAATCCTCTGGTTTTTGTCGAGGGTTTTCTGGTGTTCCCGGGGGCAGAAACATCCTTGCGTTTTTGTTGCAGGCATGGTAAATACCCCAGCGTAAATCTGATCGGGATGTAGCGCAGTCTGGTAGCGCACCTGCTTCGGGAGCAGGGGGCCGGAGGTTCAAATCCTCTCATCCCGACCAAATTTGCTCATATCAGCCTCACCGCCATCTGGCCGTGGGGCTTTTCTATTTTTGACCTGTACCGGAGTATGCTATCCTTGATGACGTCGCAAAAACTTACCAACTGCGGCGCCATAGTTAGAATAGTGGTAAATATATCGCTGCTTCGACGTACGTATGAGACGTTGCATGCAACGTCTCTACAAAAACAATCACGCGCCTTGCATTTGGCGCTTTTTGCTTAGCCATCCAAATCAATACTTTCTGCGAAAGCATCAAGCATGGTCTTTTTTGTAATTCTGGTAGCAGCGTATCTCATCGGAGGCATTCCGAGCGGGGTTATTCTCACGCGCATCGCCGGTGCTGCGGATATCCGCACGCAGGGCAGCGGCAATGTCGGGGCCACTAATGTGTACCGGGTGGCGGGAAAGCGCCTCGGCGTGCTTACGCTGGTGCTGGATATGCTTAAGGGGGCTGTGCCTCTGGTGTTGCTTAACTACCTTATGGAGAGCGGAGCACTCCAGCCTGCGTTTTCCGAAGTGCGCGTGACCTCGGCAGCGGCGCTGCTGCTCTTTCTGGGGCATTGCTATCCTGTCTACCTTTGTTTTAAAGGGGGAAAGGGCGTGGCTACGGCACTGGGCATATTTCTGGTTCTTGCTCCCGTGGCCCTGATCCCGCCGTTGCTTATTTTTATAGCGGTGTTGTGGTACTGGCGCTATGTCTCCCTGGCGTCCGTATGTGCTGCTTTCAGCATCCCTTTTGCAGTCCTGGGTTTTGGTTATCCGTGGAGTCTGGTGGGAGTGACCGTTCTGATTGCCGCCTGGGTCATCTATCGACATAGAGAAAATATCCAGCGCCTGCGCAGCGGGACGGAAAACCGCTTCAACTTTTAGCCCGGATCGTTATTGTGAGCACACGGATACGAAATATTTTTCTGGCCGTCGGAGTCGGCCTCCTGCTTTTTGTGGCGATACCTGCCGGGGTGCTGAC
>JAIVHC010000012.1 GCA_020201305.1 Geobacteraceae bacterium | reverse complement strand
ACTCGCGGATCGGTCTCTGAAGGAGCACAACCTCATGGATATTGAAATTCTCCCTGTTGCACACTCCAAGCAGCCCAACCAGGACGAATCCAAACTGGTTTTCGGCAAGGAATTCACCAACCGGATGTTCACCATGCCCTACGACACCGGCGAGGGCTGGCATTCTCCCAAGATCGGATCCTACGGTCCCCTAAGCCTCGATCCGGCAGCGCTGGTACTCCACTACGCGCAGGAGATCTTCGAGGGCCTCAAGGCATTCCGCCGTCAGGATGGAAGCATCGCCCTGTTCCGTCCGCGGGATAACTTTGAACGCTTCAATCAGAGTGCTCGGCGGATGTGCATGCCTGAACTGGACGTGGATTTCTGCCTCGAAGCGCTGCGTGAGCTGTTAAAACTTGAACAGGATTGGGTCCCGCGCACTGAAGGAACCAGCCTCTACATCCGCCCCACCATGATTGCCACGGAACCGGTTCTAGGGGTAAAACCTGCGGATCAGTATCTGTTCTATATGATCCTTTCCCCGGTAGCCGCGTACTACAAGGGGGGTGTGAGCCCGGTTAAGATCTGGGTCTCGGACGAATATGTGCGCGTAGCCCCGGGCGGAACCGGTGAAGCCAAAACCGGCGGCAACTATGCCTCCAGCCTCTACGCCTCTACCCTTGCAGAGAAAAAAGGTTACGATCAGGTATTGTGGCTCGACGGAATTGAGCGCAAATACATTGAAGAGGTGGGGAGCATGAATATCTGCTTTGTATACGATGGCAAGGTAATCACATCGCCTCTTCACGGCACGATCCTCAACGGTATTACGCGTCGCTCGATCCTCACCCTGGTAGAGGAGATGGGCTACGAAGTTGAAGAGCGTGCCCTGAGTATTGATGAAGTAATTGAAGGAGCCGAATCCGGACGCCTGCAGGAAGCCTTCGGCACCGGTACCGCAGCAGTAGTATCCCCCGTAGGGAGCCTGACCTATAAGGACAGAACCGTTACCATTAGCGGAGGGGAAACCGGCACCCTTACCATGAAACTATACAAAACCCTCACAGCTATGTAGCTCTTTCCGGCGGCAAGGATTCTTGGGCCATGCTCCACACCCTGGTGCGGCTGCAGCACAAATCTCCGGTTAAATTCTTCCTGATTCCGGCCACGATCCACCCAGGATTCCCAACGTTCAAGTGTGAATCCTTGCGTACCGCGGTATCTGACCTGGGACTGGAGTTACACATCGAAGAAACCCGCATTGCGGATATTATCCGGGAACACCGACGCCCCGGCTCTTCCTACTGCGCGTTCTGCGCGCGCCTGCGCCGTGGAGCCCTTTACACCCTGGCGCAGAGCCTCGAATGCAATAAAGTCGCCCTCGGGCATCACCTGGACGACTTTATAGAGACCTTACTCCTGAATCAGTTCTTTTCCGGCACCCTTGCAGCCATGAGCCCCCATATGCGTGCCGAAAATGGCGTTCAGAGCGTTATCCGCCCCCTTGTTTACGTGGACGAAAGGCAGATTATAAGCTGGGCGGAACGTGTTGATCTACCCATCATTGGGTGCGGCTGTCCCCAGAGCGCACAACTGGAGCAGAATCGCCAGAAGATAAAAAGCCTGATTGCTCAGTTGGAGCAGCAGATACCCAACATCAAAAAGAGCATGCTCAATTCAATGCGCAACGTCCAGCCCCGCCACCTTCTCGATCCGAATCTGAGATCTTGACTACAGACACGGGATATACGGAACATCCAGGCAGCTACACCCACCCAGAGCTATCAGAACCAACTCAATACCGACACCTTTAAATAAACGTAACATTGTACAACTACTCCCTGAATTAATCGAAAACTATGAGCCGGGGGCATTCTCCCCAGGCTCCGCCAGAGCGGGATTGAGGTATTGATTAAACAAGCGCCGCAGGGTTGTGGTCTGTTCCTGGTATTCGGAGTAGAACACCTCTTCGGACGGTCTTGAAGTCCCGCTGCAGCCGATAAGGCGTGCAAGTTTGCGCAGATTGTGCCGATCAGTGGCGATTTCGCTGATGGACTGATCGTGTACCAGACGCAGTTTATTTTCCAGGCGGCGCAAATATGTATACCCGGTTATAAGTTCACGCGTTACATCTTCGGGCAACAGATTTTCCTCTTTGATCATCTGCAGCGCCTTCAGGGTATTGGTCTGGCGGATACGCGGATATTCGCCCCCATGTTTGAGCTGAATATACTGTGCAAGAAATTCGACATCCACCAGACCGCCGCGTCCGGTCTTTATGTTAAGATGCCCCCTATCTTCACGTGCAATCTCTTTTTCCATGCGCTCGCGCAGGCGATATATTTCTGTACGTAAATCCTCCGGTACAGAGCGTTCCCAGGTGATAGAGGTATTTATCTCTTCAATCTGTTCTATCATATACGGTGCAATCTCTTTTTCCATGCGCTCGCGCAGGCGATATATTTCTGTACGTAAATCCTCCGGTACAGAGCGTTCCCAGGTGATAGAGGTATTTATCTCTTCAATCTGTTCTATCATATACGGCGAGCCCACCACGACCCTGGCCTTAGTTAGGGCCTGGCGTTCCCAAATCTGCGCCCGGGTACGGTGGTAGTCCTCATACGCGTCCAGACTCGTAACCAACGGTCCCTGATTGCCGGATGGACGCAAACGCGTATCGATTTCGTACACCCTCCCCTCACTGGTCATCAGCGTTAACGCAGAAATAATGCGCTGGCACAACTTGGCAAAGTACTCCTGATTGGTCAGCTGCTTGAAATTATTTTCACTTTCTCCCGGTTTCGGACGCGTATGCCCACGGTCACTGAACATGAAGATGATGTCCAGATCGGAATGGTAGTTCAGCTCCATTCCTCCGAGTTTGCCCATCGCCTGCACCGCCAGCTCGGCTTTATGAAGTTTACCGTCATCACCTTCATAATATGGTTCACCAAAGCGCGGCGGCATCTGTGCATAAGCCATCTCTACAGCAGCTTCAAGACTTACTTGTGCGAGACCACTAAGCTGATTGGGGCCTACCCCGATCACCGTAGAGCCTTTCAGATCATTGAGGGCAATACGCAGAAATTCTTCATTGCGAAAGCGCCGCAGAGCATCAAGCTGAGCTTCGTAGTTGTCTCCACATATCTCAAGACGCGCCTGCAGTTCGGTGCGCTGCCGTTCCACGGTTTTGTAGCTTTCTGCGTATCCACTCGAAACCAGAGAATCAAGCAGTTCGGGATGCTGAATAAAGAAGCGCGACAGCAGGGTGCTGGTCCCGAAGAGTGAAATCAGAATATGGATGATGCTGTGGTTCTCGGCGAGCAGCGCATAAAAGGGCCCGCGTGAATGCAGACTCAGAAGAAATTTCTCCAGATAGCGCAGCGCCATATCCGGCTCCGGCGAGCTCAGAACCTCCTGCATCAGGAGAGGGGTAATGCGATTATAGTAGCGCCGCACCGGGCGCGTCATGGGGGGGCCTATGGTGCCTTCACACAGACGCATGAGGGAATTGAAGGCGGTATCCACATCGATAAAGCCATTCCCTTCCAGAATTCCTTTTGCCACCTCAGGATCGGTGGTGTGATCAAACAGATAGCCTATTTCGGTGCTGATCTCATCGCGGATCTCATCTTCGCTGGAATAGAACAGATCACGATACAGACGCGTTACATTGCCGCGATGCAGTTCCAGTTCGCGCATGAACGCCGCAGCATCGGCAAATCCGCACCGACGTGCAAGGAGGAGCATCTCCCGCTCCCCTTTGGGGAGATTATGGGTCTGGCGCTCCTGCACCACCTGGATGCGGTGTTCCACAGTGCGCAGAAAGATATATGCCTGGCGCAGAAAGCGCACTTCCTTTTCACTCAGGTAGCCTTCCTCGTGCAGCAGATCCAGAGCCTTGAGGGAACTGCGTTCGCGCACGCGCGGGTTTTTGCCTGCATACACCAGTTGCAGCGCCTGGATGAAAAACTCGATCTCGCGGATCCCGCCGCGCCCGAGCTTCAGATTGATCTCGCTCTCGTGCTGCTTGGTAAGGCTGCTGTCGATCTTCTGCTTCATCTGTTTGAGATCTTCCACCATGCCGTAGTCGTGGTAGCGCCGGAAGATAAAGGGTTCAAGGGCTTTGAGAAAGCGCTCCCCGAGTTCGATACTTCCCGCCAGCGGGCGTGCCTTCATCATGGCACTGCGCTCCCAGTTCTGCCCCCAGCTTTCGTAGTACCCTTCGGCAGCAGCAACAGAACACGCAATTTCGCCATGGCGTCCGTTGGGGCGTAAATCGAGATCAACCCGGAACACAAAACCATCTTCAGTCACCTGACTGATGGCGCGCTTTACCATCTCGCCGAGTTTTATGAAGTAATTGTGCAGATCAATAATCGAGTTTTCTTTCCCCTCTATCCCACTGGTCTTGCCGTGACTGGAAGTGTAGAAAAAGATAAGGTCGATATCGGAAGAAAAGTTGAGTTCGTTACCTCCTAGCTTGCCCATCCCCAACACGGTAAATTTTGCCTCATCCCCTTCTCCGGGCTGTGGTTCATCAATCAGCGGACGTCCATAATCGCTTTGGAGAAGGCGGCTGCAGTATTCCACCGTTACCTGCAGGGTAGCGGCGGCCAGGGAAGAGAGCTCGGCAGTTACATACTCCAGGGGTGCATCGAGGCTCAGATCCATGGCGCCGATGCGTAAAATTTCGCGGTACTTGTGCTGCCGCAGAACCTGCTGCAGTGCGGCAAAGTCTTCACAATCGGCAAGCATCTCTTCCAGTTCATCTGCCATTTGAGCAGTTTCTTTAGTAGCAAAGATGTCTGCGGAAACAAACAACGCCGGAAAGACATGCGGGTAGCGACAGATGATATTGGCAAGAAAGTTGGACGCGCCGAGAACTACCAGGAGAGCCCGCCTGTTGTCATCGTGCTCAAGACACAGACGCAGGTGCTCGTGTTTGATCTGTTGTGCGCAGCGTTCGAGGTTGTTCAACGCCATGTCGGGATCGGCACAGGTCATGGCCTGTTCCGCTGCGGCTGCGAGGGGAGCACTGGCTCCAAGCAGCTCCTGCAACAGTTGGATATTGACGCAGGAGCGCTGCGGCTCGTGGAAACCCGCGCGCGCTAACAACTCGGTAATCCGCTCGGTAACGTCTTCACCTGTGCCCTGCTCCAGCAGGCTCTCCAATTCTATCCGTATCGTACTGAGCATAAGGGGTTATCCTTCCTTGAATGGCGCCAGTTCCTGGAGATAGTCGCCGCCTACTACTCCATGTTCGGTTATGATGGCGCTTATCAGGTGGGCGGGAGTAACATCAAAGCTGGGGTTATAGACCTGTATTCCTTCCGGGGCAATTCTCTGCCCACCGCAGGTGGTGACCTCAGCAGAGTCACGTTCTTCAATGGGTATGTGGGTACCGTCAGGGATAGTGTAATCAATAGTAGATACCGGTGCAGCTATGTAAAACGGGACTTTATGTGCCTGCGCCAGAACCGCAAGGGGATAGGTGCCGATCTTGTTGGCCGTATCGCCGTTGGCGGCAACCCGGTCTGCCCCCACAATAATGGCATCAATGCGTCCCTGTTGCAGCATGTAACCCGCCATGTTGTCGCAGATCAGGGTGACAGGGATATGGTCGTGCTGCAGTTCCCAGGCGGTAAGACGCGCACCCTGAAGAAATGGACGGGTTTCATCCGCTATCACATCGATCTTCTTGCCTGCCGCGACTGCGGCACGAATCACACCCAGAGCGGTGCCGTACCCTGCGGTAGCGAGGGCCCCGGCGTTGCAGTGGGTCAGCACCGTAGCGCGCTGAGGCAGCAACCTCTGCCCATGCGCACCCAGGGCACGATTGATCGCCTCATCTTCACGCGCAATGCTCTGCGCCTCCTCAAGAAGACGCGTTGCAATTTGCGCCGGTGTCGCTTTCGAATCCATTCGGGCAGCACAGCGCTGCATCCGCTCCAGAGCCCAGAACAGGTTGACTGCCGTAGGTCTGGTGGCGCCGAGTTCTGTGCAACTTGCGGCAAAGCGCTCTTCAAAATCAGCAGGGGCCTGCTGTGCAAGTTCCGCCGCCGCAAAAGCGGCCCCATAAGCAGCCGCGACCCCAATGGCAGGGGCGCCGCGCACCACCATGGTTTTTATCGCCTCCGCTATTTCGCGGTAATCACGATATGCATGCCACCTCTCTTCCACGGGAAGAAGACGCTGATCCAGCATATAGCAGCTGCCATCGGCGTAATAGATGGGGCGCACAGCTTGTTGAGTTTTTTCCAAGGTTTTGCTCCCTTCTGTATCTTAACTCCACCGTACTTAGGAACGCAGTTTTTTACACAACAGTTCGTTTACCATGGCCGGATTAGCCTTGCCGCGGCTTGCTTTCATTACCTGCCCCACAAAGAACCCCTGAAGCTTGTCCTTACCCTCGCGAAACTCCTGCGCCTGCGCCGGATTAGCTGCAATCACCTCATCCACCATCGCCTCAATGGCACCGGTATCCGTCACCTGCTTCAGCCCCCGTTCTTCAATAATCGCGTCCGCACTCTTGCTGCTCTCCCACATGAGATCAAACACCTGCTTACCGATTTTCCCCGAGATGGTGTTATCCGCAATGCGCTCCAGAATGCCACACAACATCTGCGGAGTAACAGGAATCTGCTCTATATCGATCCCGCTCTCATTCAGCATACGCTGAATATCCCCCATCACCCAGTTGGCACAGGTGCGTGCATCCTTATGCAGTCGGGTACAGGCTTCAAAATACTCAGCAAAGTTACGCTCCGCAGTGAGAACTTCTGCAACCGATCCGGGGAGCTCAAAGTCCGATATGAAACGCTGCATCTTTTCCTGCGGCAGCTCCGGCATTGTCCCTCTTACCTGTGTGATCCAATCATCTTTGATGACCAGAGGAACCAGGTCGGGATCGGGGAAATAGCGGTAATCGTGCGCCTCCTCTTTGCCGCGCATGGAGCGGGTGGTACCGCTATCGCTGTCAAACAAACGGGTTTCCTGTACCACTTTGTCGCCATCTTCGATAAGCTCGATCTGGCGCTCCACTTCGTACTCAATCCCCTCTTTAATGAAGCGGAAGGAGTTGATGTTTTTGAGCTCGGCACGGGTCCCAAATTCCTTCTGCCCGTAGGGACGCACGGAAACATTGGCATCGCAGCGGAACGAGCCCTCTTCGAGGTTGCCGTTGCAGATATCCAGATAGCGTACAATCTGATGCAGTTGTTTAAGGTACGCAATCGCCTCGTCACTGCTGCGCATATCCGGCTCCGATACCACCTCCAGCAAAGGGGTGCACGCGCGGTTCAGGTCCACCAGGGATCCCACTCCGGCTTCATCGCTATGCAGAAGCTTTCCTGCATCTTCTTCCATGTGGATGCGGGTAATACCGATGCGCTGTTTCCCGCGTCCCTCGGTTTCAATGTCAAGGTAGCCGTGTTCGCAGATCGGAAGTTCGAACTGGGAGATCTGATATCCTTTGGGCAGATCGGGATAAAAATAGTTCTTGCGCGCAAAGATGGAGCGTGGCGCGATATTACAGTTGGTCGCGAGCCCCGCTTTAATCGCATTCTCCACCACCTGGCGATTAAGCACCGGCAACGCCCCCGGCAAGCCTAAACACACAGGGCAGGTATGCGAATTGGGGCTGCTGCCATACTCGGTGCTGCAGCCACAGAATATCTTGGTCTGGGTGGTAAGTTGGACATGCACTTCCAGCCCGATTACAACTTCGTATTTATCTCTCAATGTATCACTCATGGTTCCGTTCAACCTTTCTATACCGCCTGCTGAATCATCTCATAAGGTGACTATGTTCATTCTACGCCACACGCCTACTTTAAATAACGGGCCTGGCGGTATGCCACTCCTGTGTCTGTTCATAAGCATAGCCGGTACGCAGCAAATCAGCTTCAGCAAAGGGCTTGCCGAGAAGCTGAAAACCGATAGGCAGACCGTCTTCAGCTCTCCCACACGGAAGACTCATGCCGCAGATTCCTGCGAGGTTAGCAGAGAGGGTAAAGATATCCGAGAGATACATCTGCAACGGATCTGCGGTTTTATCCCCCAGGGCAAAAGCCGGAGTGGGCGCCACCGGGGTAAGAATGCAGTCGACCTCTTCAAAGGCGGCGAGGAAATCATTCCGAATCAGGGTTCGCACCTTCTGGGCTTTCAGATAGTAGGCATCGTAATACCCCGATGAAAGAGCGTAAGTACCGAGCATGATGCGGCGCTTCACCTCGTCCCCGAACCCCTGCGAGCGGGTGGCGGTGTACATATCTTTAAGCCCCTTACCCGGATCGACCCGTTCCCCGAAACGAACACCATCGTAACGCGCGAGATTGCTTGAGGCCTCCGCCGTGGCTATGAGGTAGTAGCAGGATACCGCATAGCGGGTATGGGGCAAACTCACCTCCACCACTTCGGCTCCCATACTGCGGTATACCTCAACCACCTGGTCTACCGCGTGCTTTACTTCGGGGTCGAGTCCGGAAACAAAGTATTCCTGCGGCAGACCGATCTTCATCCCTTTCACGCCACCTTCAAGGCCGGCAAGGTAATCGGGCACCGGCGTGTCCACTGACGTGGAATCAGCCGGATCGTATCCCGCCACAGCCTGGAGCATGATGCCACAGTCCCGCACATTGCGCGCCAGCGGGCCGACCTGATCCAGGGAGGAGGCAAAGGCAACCACCCCATAGCGCGACACCCTTCCGTAGGTGGGTTTCAATCCCACCACGCCACAGTGTGAAGCAGGCTGGCGGATGGAACCACCGGTATCGGTACCCAGACTAGCCGGCACCTGACGCGCTGCCACGCACGCCGCACTACCCCCGGAAGAGCCTCCGGGGACGCGATCCACATTCCATGGATTACGTACCGGGCCATGGGCGCTGTTTTCGTTGGAACTCCCCATGGCAAACTCATCCATATTGAGTTTCCCCACAATCACCGCCCCCAGCTCCTTGAGCTTTCGCACGGCGGTTCCGTCGTAGGGGGGGATAAAGCTTGCAAGTATTTTTGAAGCGCAGGTAGTGCGAATCCCCTCAGTGATAAAAATATCCTTCAACGCCACCGGCACCCCGGTAAGCATAGGGGCATCTCCCTGGGCCAGGCGCGCATCAGCTGCGCGCGCGGCTTCAATGGCTTCATCGCGACATATGGTAATAAAAGCGTTAAGGTTTTTATCTGTAGCATCTATGCGCGCCAGGCTAGCTTCGGTCAGCGCAACAGAGGTTATCTCTCCCTCCCTGAGCTGGCGGATCATTTCGTGAAGTGTGAGGTCAGTCAGTTCCATTTCTGCTCCGTGTTCTGTATATAACTTGTATGACCCCTTTGATGTGACGGGAAACATCAGCCCCATCCGCACCTAAGGTGCCACCTCAATAATCAGATGATCTATTCAATCACCTTTGGCACACCGAAACATCCATCGGCATGCAGGGGGGCGTTCTTCAGCGCCTTGTCCACTCCAATGGAATGGGTAACCGCATCGGGACGAAACGCATTTTCCAGTGTCACTGCATGTGATGTGGGCTCTACACCTTCGGTATCCAGTTCATTCAGCTGCTCCACATGGGCGAGGATGGTATCCATCTGCCCCGTAAGGGCGTCCACCTCTGCGGGCGAAAATTCCAGACGCGCCAGACGCGCTACATGTTCAACCTCTTCGCGGGTAATTTTGTCTGCCATATTGTTATATCCTGTTCTTATGCTTCGTGTTCGCCACTCAAGAAAGCGAGGCCTATTTTTGTAAAAAAGCACCATAAAGCGGGGCACAATAACCAAGGGTTCTTAAACCAGGTCAGATGTACCACGAACTGCACATTTTATTCAACGACTTGCTCCCTGGTTACCCCATCGAAACTCCCTGCATTCCCCATGCAGCGTAGAAACCGGCAGCATATTTCCCGGAACGGCGCGCCGCGCTTCTCTTCCTTTCAACTTGACAGTACTATACCCTATTGCTAGTTTGAACATGATGTGCTCAGAGGCGCTTAGTGATGTCCTGAGCACATCCTGTGTTTACCCTTCTTTTAATGACAGGTCAAAGCATTGAACATTCTTGTTTGTGACAATTTTTCCCCTGAAGCACTTGAAATTCTTAAGCATGCCGAAGGTATTACACTGGATTACCGTCCGAGTATCGATGCGGAGGAACTCCGCAGTGCCATTGCGGAAACCCACGCGCTCCTGGTGCGCGGCGGCACCGAAGTAGACAGCGAGCTGCTGGATGCAGCCAACAACCTGCGCATCATCGCACGTGCAGGTATCGGGGTTGAAAACATCGACATGCAGGCGGCCAACCAAAAAGGGGTTGTGGTTACAAACACCCCATCCGGTAGCACCACCACCATGGCCGAGCATACCATCGCCATGATGCTGGCCCTGGCACGCCGCATTCCGCAGGCAAGCCATGCGGTCAAACAGGGCAAATGGGATTCTACCCCCTTCAATGGCTCTGACATCCATGGCAAAACCCTGGGAATTATCGGCGGAGGAAAGATTGCACGCCGCGTAATCGAATTTGCACGCGGTCTGAGCATGGACACCATCCTTTACGATCCGTACCTGTCTGCCGAAGTGATCAAAAACCTGGGGGCACGTAAGGTCTCCCTCAATGAACTCCTCGAACGTGTGGATTTTCTCAGTCTCCATGTCCCCTTGAACCTGGAGACTGAAGAAATGCTCAACGCCCGAACCCTGGCACGTCTGAAACCGGGATGTCATCTCATCAACTGCGCTTCAGGACGCCTCATCAACGAACAGGATCTGGTTGACGCGCTCAACAACGGTTCCGTCGCCGGGGCCGCTCTTGATGCCTTTGCAGTTGAACCACCGGATGTCAAAAACATCCTGTTGCAGATGGAGAACGTCATCTGCACTCCCCATCTGCGTGCAGCTACCGTGGATGCACAGGTTAATGTCACCAAACAGGCGGCAATTCAGGTGCTCGATTTCCTCCAGCGCGGGGTGGTCAACAACGCACTCAATGTTCCATCGGTAAACGCCGATCAACTCAAGACCCTGTGGCCGTACCTGAATCTGGCAGAACGACTGGGCTCATTTCTGGCACAGTTGCTGAAAAAGCCCTTCAACAGCATCAGCATTGAATACGCCGGCACTATCATCGACCACCCCACCGAACCCATGAGCATGGCGGCCCTGAAGGGGCTCCTTTCCCCCATCATCGGTTCCAGGGTAAACTATGTAAACGCGCGCCATATTATAGAAAAGCGCGGCATCGAAGTAACCGAAACCCGCACCAACGTCACCGACGGCTATTCCAACACCCTCACCCTCAGAATCAGTGGGGATGAAGGAACACAGTCCGTGAGCGGAGCGCTGTTTCTGAACCGCGAATGCCGCATTATCCGCGTAGATGGCTACCAGGTGGAAAACATGCCCGAAGGTAACATCCTGGTGGTAAAAAACCTGGATAAACCCGGAGTCCTCGCCCTGATCGGCAGAGTACTCGAAGAGACCGGAATCAATGTGGCGATGATGAATCTCTCAAGGCGCGAAAACAGCGGCAAAGCGGTCTCCCTCCTCACCGTTGACCAACCCATCCCCGACGCGGTGATGGAGCAACTACGTCAAGATCCACGCATTCTCTCTGCCCGGCAGGTAACATTGCCACCCATGGCAGACGACCTTCACCCTCTAAGTACGGATACGCGCAAATGAATGTCCAGAATCTACCCAGCGATGCTATGATCCCCAAAGGAGTTAAGGATTTTCTACCGGTTAATGCGGTTAAAATTCATTATATCCAGGAACAACTCCACCAGACCTTCAAGGCCTGGGGCTATCAGACCATTATTCCGCCGGCGCTTGAATTTCTCAATGTGCTCGAACGCGGCCTCGGCAGTGATCTGCACAGCTGCACTCAGCGCTTTGACGATCGCCACAGTGGAGAACTCCTCGCCTTTCCGCCGGATATTACCCCGCAGGTGGCGCGCATCTTTGCCACCCGCATGCACGAAGCGCCCCTGCCCCAGCGCCTGAGCTATTCCGGACGGGTACTGCGGCATACCGAACAGCAGGCAGGCAAAAATCGGGAGATCTTCCAGTCCGGGGTGGAGATGATGGGCAACGCTTCGCCATCGGCGGATGCGGAAATGGTCGCCATGGCACTGGAATGCTTAGAACAACTGGGCGCGCCGGACTACACCATCGACATAGGCCAGGTGGAATTCTACCGCGGTGTGTTGCAGGGTCTGAAACTCACCCCGCAACAAAAAGGAGGCATGAAGTGCTGGAGCACGCCGCCTCCGTGGTCAACAACGAGCGTTCCAAGCGCGCGCTGGACAACCTCCATGAGGTGATCCGCATCCTCGAACTCTACCAGGCCGATGCGCACATCACCCTCGACCTCGGCGAATTGCGCGGACTCGACTACTACTCCGGCGTTACTTTTCAGGGCTTTCTCAGTGGCTTCGGAGAAGCGGTCTGCCTCGGCGGGCGCTACGATGAACTCACCGCCAGTTACGGGCGTCCCACGCCGGCAACAGGATTCGCCTTCAACCTCCTGAACCTGCTGTTCTCGATGTCTGATATCCTGGAAGAAGCTGCACAGCCCGGGGTCGATATCCTCATCAATGCTTTAGAAATTCATGACAGCACAGCCTACAAACTGGCACAACATCTACGCCGCAGGGGCAAATCCGTATGCACCCGTTTTGGTGCCGAACCGGATACTCACGAAGTGCGCAAGTTTCACTGCCGCACCCTGATCAACATCGGCGCCGATGGCGAAAAGGCATCCATACATTCACTAAAAAGCAAACAAACCCAGCAATCAACAGTCACTGCTCTGCTCAGCGACTCGGTTGATGTGTAATATTTCAAAGGAGAAATCTCGCATGGCAAACGTTGTAGTCGTAGGCGCTCAGTGGGGCGACGAAGGTAAAGGCAAGGTAGTTGATATTTACACGGAACGCTCCCAGGCGGTAGTGCGTTACCAGGGCGGAAACAACGCCGGACACACCCTGGTTGTGGGCGATGAAAAAACCGTCCTTCACCTCATCCCTTCCGGGATCCTGCATGAAGGTAAGAAATGCATCATCGGCAACGGAGTGGTTCTCGATCCCAAGGTGTTTATCGAAGAGATCGAAGGTCTCAAGAAAAAAGGATACCTGCAGGACGAATCACAACTGGTGATCGACCGCAACGTACACATCATCATGCCGTATCACAAAGAGATCGATATCGCGCGCGAGAACAAGCCCGGCGAACGCCGCATCGGTACCACCGGCCGCGGCATCGGCCCCACCTACGAGGACAAGGTGGGACGTCGCGGAATCAGACTCATCGATCTGGTCAACCCCGAGCGCTTCAGTGCCAAACTCAAGGAACTTCTTCCAGAAAAGAATTTCTTCCTCGAACACTATCTGAAGCAGAAACCTCTGGATGAGCAGCAGATTCTGGACGAATATCTCGCCTATGGCGAAGTTTTGAAACACTTCGTAGGCAACAGCTCTGTTCTCCTTGAGGAGTGCCGCAAAAAAGAGGAAAACATCCTCTTTGAAGGCGCGCAGGGAAGCCTCCTGGATGTGGACCACGGCACCTACCCGTATGTGACCTCCTCATCCACTATTGCTGGAGGCGCCACCATCGGCACCGGATTCGGGCCCCGCTTTATCGATGAAGTTATCGGCATCTCCAAGGCTTACGTAACCCGCGTGGGCGAAGGCCCCTTCCCCACTGAGCTTGATGACGAGGTGGGTGAACGTATCCGCAAGGCCGGCTCAGAATTCGGCGCTACCACCGGACGTCCGCGTCGTACCGGCTGGTTCGATGCAGTAGCATTACGTGAAGCCGTGCGCACCAATGGCCTCACCGGACTCGCAATCACCAAGCTCGATGTGCTCGACGAGTTTGACTGCATCAAGATATGTACCGCTTATACCCACAAAGGGGAAATGCTTACCAACTTCCCCAACGATGCCAACATCCTCAGCCAGTGCAAACCGGTGTATGAAGAGATCGACGGCTGGAACGCTGACACCAGCAATGCCACCACCTATACCGATCTACCGGAGCAGACCCGCAGCTATCTGAAAAAGCTCGAAGAAGTGTGTAAATGCCCGGTAGTGCTTGCCTCCGTAGGCCCGCGTCGCGACCAGACCATCCAGATTCGCGATCCCTTTAATGGCGAATAACCTCCGGGTTTAAAGCGGTGCTGAAGCGGTTAAGTTTTTAACAAAAAAGGATTGACTTCAAAAACGCCATCACGTATAACACTCCTCGTTGTGAGCCGGTAGCTCAGTTGGTAGAGCATCTGACTTTTAATCAGATGGTCGTGGGTTCGATCCCCCCCCGGCTCACCATTTTTTTATCTATAATGTCCCTATCGTCTAGCCTGGCCCAGGACACCGCCCTTTCACGGCGGCGACGGGGGTTCGAATCCCCCTGGGGACGCCAAAATATAAGCCTCATCGCAAAAGCGGTGGGGCTTTTATTTTGTTCATTATCGGGATTCGAAGCGAAGCGAGCGCTTTTCCCAAACTCAAAACTTACACAACCTGTCCCCTACTCTACCTATACCGATTCTGGAATAAATGCCCCCTGCGCTGGTGCCGCAAGTTGAAACTGCCGCCTAGCCGGTCAGAAGCCTGTGCATGAAGCAGAAAAGGATTCCCCTGGTAGGCATCAGCAATACGTAGAAATGATTATCCAGAAAGTCCCAGGCAAAACAGCGGGTTCGGTACCCGAGAGCAAAGCATAGCACCTGCAGATAAAACCCTGGCGATCTTCATCGTCTCAAAAGATGTCGCTGCGCGCGACTCCTCTGACGATTACATGCTGTAAAAGGCCGGGCTGTCTATGCGGAGTTGGACGCCTAGTAGATACAGGCATCCAATATGGACAGCACTTCAGAGAGCAACTCATCATTGCCATGTTCGATTCGTTGGGCGAGACGCGCGCGAAAATCAACAGATTTAACTTGCTCAACCATAATGAAACCTGTCAACTTAGAGTCTTTCGGGATAGGGACATGAAAGGGGAAACCACGCTTTGTGTTAGTAAGCGGACACACGATAGCCATACCTGTGCTCCGATTGAACAGGTCCTTGCTGATTACCAAAGCAGGGCGTCGACCTTTCTGTTCATGGCCGGATTGTGGATCAAAGGTAAGCGCGATAAAGTCCCCTTGCTTGGGGACATAACCAGCCATTTACCAGTCCTCCCTGCCAACCGGATCATCCCAGTCGACTTCTTCGGCTTGGTAATCTTCAGGAATACATGCAACGAGATCCTCAAGACTGTGTTTGCCACGTATCTTTTTGGCAGCTGTGACAATCATAATGCCGTCTTTAACACGGACATCCACCTCGTCACCGACTTTAAGCTGCGCATCGGCTAGCACGCTCTTTGAAAGACGAAGCCCTTGGCTATTTCCCCATTTCTGAATTTTAGTATGCATGCGGCACCCCCCCCAAATGTGTATCCAAAGTATATCCATCATATGCGAAATGGTCAAAAATTATTTTGGACCAAAGCCAGTTATCACCGGTGACAGAACCGGGGGCGAGGCAGGGGTTTTGGCATCCGGCGGATACTGTTCGACTGAACGCCATTGGTTGAAATCTAAAACGGTATTCCGTTTCCATCTTCCTTCGTCCCTAATTCGGTAACTGAATCCGGCTCGAAAATAGAGTCTTCCTCCGGCATCAGCTCCCACATTTCATTCTGGTGCAACCAGATCGGATCGGCATTCTCCTCGATAAACTGATCTACCGGTATGCCATCCACAGTCGGTGGCCGCTTTATTCTGACTTGCTTGCCGTTTATAAAGACCCACTGGTATTTCTTTTGTCGCTCGGCCTTCGCGGCTTTATTCGCACACTTTTGAGCCGGAGTGAGCTTTTTCTTAACCTTTGCCATATCTCAACCTTTTAGTGCTAATCGCGGGGCTTGACGAAGTCAGCACCGCGATTCACGACGACGCAGTCGCCGTGAACGCATCCTTCACCAGTTCATCTGGTGAAAAACTTTGTTGGAAAAATTGTGAACCTTCTGTTTTCTGTTTTACGTACCGATGTAGTGTATCTTTGTAAATAATTAATAATTAAGATGCGACCCTTCGACCCCTTCGACCCCGCGTAATTACTTTTTTTGCATAAGGCGGCCCACTTTCAGTGAAACGCCTGGTGCGGACC
>JAIVHC010000087.1 GCA_020201305.1 Geobacteraceae bacterium | reverse complement strand
ACACTGGACACCGTCTGCGTATCCACCAGATGCTTGTTGGTAAGAAATGCTTCAAACAGACTATTGGCACACAGGGTATTGATCAGGCGAGGCACTCCAGCAGAAAAGCGCTGGATCGCAACTCCGGCTTCTGGAGTAAAGATATCCTGTTCCGCTCCAGCTATACTGAGGCGGTGGCGGATATATTCAAGGGTTTCCGCTTCCTGCAGGGGGTGGAGATGATAGCGCATGGCAACACGCTGAGCCAGGGGTTTATCCAGCTGGAGACATTCTTCTACTTCGGGCAGGCCGAAGAAAATCAGATTGAGCAATTTCTTCCCGGGAATCTCAAGATTGAGTAGGCCACGGAACTCCTCCATAAGGGCACTGGTCTGGAGCATCTGTGCTTCATCAATCAGCACTACAGCACGCCGCCCCTCGGCATGAATCTCCAACAAGCGTTCGTAGAGCTGTTTAAGTACGGCCATTCTATCGGCAGCGGGTTCTTGTACTCCCAACTGCATGGCGATACGGGTCAGTATCCACTCCGGAGTAATGCCGGAATGTACCATGACCAGTAGAGAAGACTCATAGATCTCAAGTGGCAGGGTATCCAAAATTTGGCGCGCCAAGGTGGTTTTCCCGGAACCTATCCCCCCGGAAACTACGGCGAGGCCACCACCCGAATCAATCACGTGACGGATGCGCAACTGCGCCTGTTTATGCTGGGCATTCTCGAAATAAAACCTGGAATCAGGAGCATTGGAGAACGGTTCCCGCTCAAATCCATAAAATTGCGCATAACTCATATCGTGTTTTGCTCCGCTCCCTGATTCAACCCATCTCTGGCCAAAATTCGCCTGATGTCACTGCTGTCTGAGTTTTACACATAAGATACTCGGGAGTGATTGTCAGAGCCATCTTCAAACCCGAGTATTTTTTTAAGCTCTGCTACCTTTTTTGCTACCTCCCGAAAATGGGGTTTTTTATCTTCCACGACCTGAAAACTTGCAAGAGCATCTGCAGGGCGGTCACAATCTTCATACAGGAGTCCGGTTTCATAGTACAGGACAATACGCTCATCCATACTCAAGTCCGAAGCACTCAACCCATCCGTCAGAACCTCTTCAGCTTTTTCATATTGCTGTACAGAACGGTAGCATTCTGCCTGCAGAGAAATACTTGAAACCCTGCGCGCCGCATCATCCTTGGCCTTGCGGAATTGCTCCACAGCATCTGAATACAGACCCATCTCTTTGTATGCTATACCCAGATTGTATGCCGATTCAGTGTCCTCATCTCCGATTTCAGTCTCTACCCCGCGCTGCGAATCGGCCAGTTCAGGCACTTCGAGATCCAGGTCAAAGTCATCCCCCAGGGAGAGATCAAACTCCTGCATGGTATCATCATCCCTGGCCTCTTTTTCGGACAAAAGCGCCTCCAGCGAGGCATGCGTCTCGGGGACAACCTGTTCTATCGGGGTGTTTTTATCCGGTGTATCTGTTGCAGTTTGAGTAGTTGATTCCTGTATTTGTTCTTCATGGCGTTTACGAAACTGTTCTATCCTGTCCAGGCGCTGTTCTACGCCGGCATTCCCCGGCGCATGCTCCAGGAGGCTCTCGCATGCTTCCTGCGCCTCATCCAGAAGGCCCTGTTGCAAATAGAAATCAACCTCTTCAAGCTCGGTACTGATATCGACACTCTTTCGGGGTGTCGCATCCTCCATCTCAAAGGAATCAATGTCGAGTTGTTCCTGTTGATCGTCATCTACTGTGTCAAACGTTATATCGTCAAACTCGACTTCATTAAAAGCATTGTCCGTGTCGGCAGAAGCTGAAGCAAACGAATCATGCGCAGAAACTTTTTCCGAGGTACTCTCCTGACCGTTATTAAACTCCTCTGAGTCAGATTCAAAACCGCCTAACGTATCAAAAAGTTTTTCACCTTCCCCCAGATGCTCA
Source organism: Geobacteraceae bacterium (assembly GCA_020201305.1). Taxonomy (GTDB): domain Bacteria; phylum Desulfobacterota; class Desulfuromonadia; order Desulfuromonadales; family Desulfuromonadaceae; genus JAIVHC01. The sequence goes on along the minus strand of JAIVHC010000087.1, from coordinate 843 downwards.
TACACGGAGCGCAAAGCAGTCACCACATCCCGATTTTGCGGCAATACTTCTCGCAGGCGCTCATAAATGGGCTTTATTTCGAGAACTCGTTCTGCAGCAAAAAACTTCTCTCTGGATTTTTCGAGCGCCGCAAAGCACGTTTCGGGGTTGTCGGTCTCCAGAGCCGCCTCGCACAAACGCAGATGAGCATCCAGATTGTCCGGCTCCATCTCGGTCCATTTCTGCAGACAGCTTATCTCACGTTCATATTCTTTATTTTTGTGTAATCCTGCAGCCAGACGATCCAGAACCGGAATTTGCTTAGGATACTCACGATACAATCGTTCAAGATACTCAACCCCACCGATAGGCTCACCAAATTCCACCATGGCTTGCCCGTACTGTGCCATAATATACACATCTTCTGGCCACAATTTCATAAAGTGTTCGTAAAATGATTGGAGCTGCTTGTAGTTGCCTTTCTTCCACAGTTGTTTTTCAACCTGTGCAAAGGTTTGATGCGCGCTATCTTTTTCACCGGACTGGGCATAGTAATTGGCTAATTTTACAGCGGCATTAACATTATCCGGATCAAGCTCTCTGATCTGCCCCAGGGTATCAATTGCAGCGCGGATATTTTCATTAGACTCATAATGCTTTAACAGGGTTCGGTATTCAGCCAGGGCATTGCCAACAAGACCCTGCTGTTCATTCAACTTAGCCAACTTGAAGGTGAAAGCGTCGTTGTCCGGCGCTAAACGCTGCATTTGTTTATATACAGCTATCGCCTTCAGATAAAACGCATGCTCTGCATAGTATGCGGCAACCTTTTCATAGTGGGTAATGGCCTTATCTACCTCACCG
>JAIVHC010000086.1 GCA_020201305.1 Geobacteraceae bacterium | reverse complement strand
TGCACCGGAATTGGACTTACAACTCGGTGAAAATGCGTCTCCTATGCGAGCATCCGTCTCTATCGCCGATCTACGCCAGCCCGTAGCGGATATCCGTGCCAGTGGCGATGAGGTCGTTGCCAACGACCTCATCTTCAATTCCAGAACTGCGCTGCTGCATAATCTGGAAGGACATATCCGCATCCATGCCGATGGAATCGATTTTGTTTCCGCAAGTGTCGACCTGGAGCAAGGCACTCATGCAGAAGTGCAAGGTGCTTTGGGATTTTCCCCTCCGGATCTGGATCTGGATATTCATGCAACTTATGCCGATATTGATGAAGTGATTGCCCTGTGGAGCAGGGGCAGAAAGACGCCAGAGACTGAGCGTACAGAGGAACAAAGCGCCGGCAAAGAGATACCTCCAACCCTGGCTGCAGACGAAACCCTGTTCATTGACGCAAGCGTGGATAAGGGTCTATTCTCCGGCTTTGCGTTTCAGAACGCAGAAGGCAGGATAAATATTCAGAAGGGGCAGTTACGCATTGAACCCCTGAGTTTCGGTGCTGACAGGGGCAAAGGATATGGAAAGGTTGTGATATCGACCACGTCACCTCCCTACCTGAAAATCAACGGTGTTCTTGATGATATAGATGCTGACAAGGTCTATACCCAGATATTTGAAGACCTGGGCCTGATCACCGGAACCCTGAATGGGACCTTTTCTCTCCACGGTCCCCTGGGTTCTGGCTTCACCCCCAATGCCGATGGCGTATTCAGCGTGGATGTGCGCGACGGAGTACTGCGGAAATTCAAATTTCTCTCCAAGGCGTTTTCCCTCCTCAATGTCGCGCAGTTATTCAAAATGCAACTGCCCGACATGGCCAGCGAGGGGATGCCGTTCAAACGCCTGAGCGCTGATCTGACCATGGAGGATGGGGTCCTGAACTCCAACAACCTGCTTATCCACAGCGAAGCCATGAACGTCGCTCTCGCAGGGGAATTCTCCCTTCCGCGTATGCGGATTGATGCCGCAATGGCACTCAACCCCCTTGGAACGGTGGATAATATTTTCTCGAAAATCCCGGTGGCGGGCTGGCTTTTAACCGGGGATAAAAAGACCTTTATCACGGTGGAGTTTGACATCTCGGGCCCTGCGCACGAACCGACAGTAGAGATGAAACCGATCTCGAGTGTTTCCAACCAGATGCTTGGAATCCTGAAGCGCACCCTGACCCTTCCCGGCACAACCCTCACAGATCCGGGCAAGGTGTTTTTCCACCAGGGCAAGCAGGATAATGAGACGGATGATGAAAGTGACCCCTGAGCCCATCAAGCTTATGCCAAAATAGCTGCGGCTCCCATTCCTGCTCCCAAGCCTACTCTGGATCCGGACAGGTACCCACATACACAGTAGCGATACCGAAAGTAAGATCGCGATAGCGCACCGAGGTAAATCCCGCCGTCTCCATCATCGCCTTAAACTCCTCGCGCGGGGGAAATGCCGCCACCGAATCAGGCAGATAGCGGTATGCTGAGCGGGTGGACAAAAGTCCCGCAACGAAAGGGAGCACGCGGTTGAAGTAGAAATTATACACCACACCGAAGACGCGGCTCTTCGGCTGGGAGAATTCGAGTACTACCGCGCGTCCTCCGGGTTTCAATACGCGGCACATCTCACGCAGGCCGGCTTCACGCTCCACCACATTACGAATCCCGAAAGCTATAGTTACCCCATCAAAAGTAGCGTCCGGATGGGGGATCGCCTCGCACGGGGCGTTTACCAGATGGATACGATGCGCATACGGGGAAGCGGCAATCTTCTTACGTGCGTGAATCAACATTCCCTGGGTCAGATCCTCACCTATAATCTGCACCGAATCAGGGGTACGAGAGGCGATCTCCAGAGCGACATCTCCGGTGCCGGTGGCAATATCCAGCACCTTGCCCCGGGGCGGGATATCCAGCTGTCCCACCGCATAGCGGCGCCAGCGCCGATCGATTCCGAACGAAAGGAGTCGATTAAGCAAATCGTAACGTGGCGCTATATCATCAAACATGGCACGAATGCCACGACCTTTTTCTGATAGATTAAACATGAATCATCTCCATTCAAACCTGCCGGAAAAGCCCAACGTGCAGACCACATCCCTAGCAGCAACATTGCTAACACATTCAATCTGCCAGCGTTTTTGCACCCCCTAAACCGCCAATTACCTACCATACAAGCTCCATAGAGTGCCAGCAATATCTTGCCCGGATGCCCCACGCATCAGATGGCAAGGCACACCTATTTCGCAGATCTTTTTCAAGCATAGATTTTGCTGACGAGCTTTGTATCTACACCACCACATTAATCGGCTCTGCCCGCAGATAAGCCTTTATGTTGGCGCACACCGTATCCAGCAAACGCTGGCGTGCAGCGCGGGTGGCCCAGCCGATATGCGGGGTTATGACGCAGTTGGGCGCATGGAGCAGAGGGTTGTCCAGAGTCGGAGGTTCAGTACTGAGAACATCCGCAAGGAGCGCTCCCAGACGCTTCTCGTGCAGGGCGGCAGCAACGGCAGCCTCATCCAGAAGGTCGCCGCGTCCAGTGTTGATGAGGATCGCATCTTCGCGCATCAGTGCAAGGGTTGCGGAGTTGATGAGGTGGTGAGTCTCAGCATTGAGAGGACAATGGAGGGTGACAACATCGCTGCGACGCAGCAATGGTTCAAGATCAAGGGCCTCATAGCCGTTCTCACCGCTGCCCAACTCAGGGTAGCGCTGCGGATGGCGGGTATGCACCAGAACCTGCATCCCGAACTGTGCGGCGATGCCTGCAACCTTCTGTCCT
>JAIVHC010000164.1 GCA_020201305.1 Geobacteraceae bacterium | reverse complement strand
CGTGAACGGAACCGATGTCTCCACTCTCGACCGGCGGCATGGCGCAGCATTTCGGGGTAAAAATCTCGGCTTCATCTTCCAGGATTTTAATCTGATCCCGGTTCTCACGGTTTATGAAAATATCGAGTATCCTCTGCTTATGGTGCAGGACGTACCTGCTCCTCAGCGCGCTGAACGAGTGCTGAACCTTCTGGATGAAGTGGGAATGCTGGGAGAGAAAGACAAATATCCTGAGCAGATTTCCGGAGGGCAGAAGCAGCGCGTTGCAGTAGCGCGTGCACTCGTGACGAGTCCTGACCTGGTGCTGGCCGATGAGCCTACCGCGAATCTTGATCAGGCCACGGCGTATCAGATAATAAAACTTATGCAGCAGATGCGCGACAGCTTCGGTACGACTTTCATATTTTCCACCCATGATCCCAAGATCGTCGCAGCAGCGGAGCGTATATATACCCTGGAGGATGGACATCTGACTGATATTCGCGACGCCAAGGAGGTGGGACATGCTGAAACTCCTTAAAATAGCGGGGCGCAATCTGTTGCGTTACAAGCGCCGCACCCTGCTGACCACTTCCCTTATCGCTCTGGGGGTTGTGTTTGTGCTGGTGTTTGTCTCGGTGACAAGCTCTTTCAAATCGATGATGATCGCACAGAATACCGACTCCATGCTCGGGCACCTGCAGATCCACCGGAAGGGATATGTCGCCTCCATTGACAGCCTGCCCCTGAATCTCAACCTCGATACCGCAAATCTGGAGCGAGTGGAACCTCTTCTGAACGCACATCCCGAAATCGAGACCTACTCCAAACGCATCAAATTCGGCGCCATGTTCAGCACCTTTGTTGAAACCACCAGCATCCGCCTTAACGGCATCGACCCGGAGCGCGAATTTGCCACCGTGCCCCTGCTTCCCGAAAGGCTGCTACAGGGGGAACCCTCTCTTAAGCACGGCGAGATATGGGTGCCGGAACTGTTAGCCAAAGGGATGAAGGTGGAAATGGGAGATATGGTGGTGATTGTAGCTACTAACCAGGATGGCTCGGTGAACGGACGCCAGTTCAGAGTCAGCGGGATCCTCGCAAGTGTCAGTGGCCCCGGAGGTCGGGACGGATATCTTCACATTGAAGATGCCGCTGAGGTGCTGCGTCTACCCCGGCTTGAAATCAGTGAAATCGCCATTCGGATTCACAATTTAGCCGATCTGGCTCCCCTGAGTGCAAGTTTGAATGCAGCCCTGAAAAAGGAATCAGGCGCACAGAAGAGAGAAATATTCGAAATACACACGTGGGAAAGCCTGTCTCCTTTTTTCAATATCGCACGCATGATCGATGTGATGACTTTTTTTATGAAGCTGATGCTCGTTGCCATTGTCCTTGTAAGTATTATGAATGTGATGATCATGGCGGTGTATGAGCGCATCCGCGAAATAGGCACAATTGCCGCTATTGGCACACCTCCGGGACGCATCCTTTCCCTTTTCATCCTGGAAGGGCTGAGTCTGGGAGTTATAGGTGCCTTGCTGGGGAACGCTATGGGGTTACTGATCATCGCCATCCTCAATCGCCTCCATATCACCTACGATTTCGGACGCCAGAAAGGGCTTCTGCTGCAGGTCGGGGTCGAACCGGTGGACATTGCTGTAATCAGCGTTATTGTTGTAGGCATAGCCGTTCTGGCGAGTCTGCAGCCGGCATTCAAAGCTTCACGGATGGAGCCGATCAAAGCGCTGCGTCATGTATAAGAGGTTAGCTAGTCGGGAGGTTATCTAGCAGGAAGATTATCTTGGCAGATTATCTGCATCCCGGGGTGACACAGCCCCTGACCCTTAACGGGGCTGAACCATACTCTGGCGTTAACGCCACAATACTGGAGGTGACCAATGAAAAGAAACCTCGCTGTGCTTTTATTTGTCGTGGTTATGCTGTTTTCCGCTTTTCCGGTCTGTGCTGCTTCAGAGGCACGAATTGCCGTAGCCGCCGAAGAACCTCGCGCATCCGCCCGTGTAAGTCCGGTGGCCGCGCGCTGTGCCTGGTTCCTCCTTTTTGATAAAAACGGGGAGTTTATCGAAAGTGTGGCCAACCCGTTCCGGGACGCATCGGGCGCAGCTGCAGCACAGGTGGTAAAATTCCTTGCTGACTCCGGGGTAGATCTTGTAATTGCCGGAAATTTCGGCGCTAAAATGCTCGACAATATGGCCTCAAACGGGATGCGTCATCTTGAGTTCAGCGGCACCGTCATTGAGGGCACAGAAGAAGCCCTGCAGCAGTAGGAGATAAATGATGCGTATATGGCTTGTTCTGCCCCTGATCCTGATCTTCGCCCTCCCCGGTCTGGCCCTGGACGGAGAAGCGCTTCTGCGCGAGGTAGACCGGAATCTGAATCCAGAGTCTTATGAATCGTACCGCAAACTTATTAACATCGAGCCTGATGGCAGGCGCAGAGAATATGTCCTCTTCAGTGTGAAAAAGGGCAGCGATAAAATGGCGGCACTGTTTATATCTCCGGCGAGCGAAAAGGGCCGCTCCACTCTGAGGGTGGAGGACAACATGTGGCTCTACATCCCCGGAGTGGGCAAACCGATCCGTATCACCAGTCTGCAGTCTGTGGTTGGCGGCGTGTTTAACAACAGCGACATCCTGCGTCTTGACTACGCTTCTGAATACAACGTGACCGCAGTTGAAGAAGACGGCGACGGATATCTGCTCCATCTAGAGGCAAAAAGTCGCAGTGTCGCTTATGCCAGAGTCAGGATGTGGGTGGATATGGCCTCGCTCCTGCCGGTGCGTCTGGAATGCCTGACCGAGAAAGAGATGCTGATCAAGCGTATTTATTTCAAAGATGTGCAGGATTTCGGCGCAGGCATTGTACGCCCGGCCGTCATCGAAACCGACAGCCCTCTGTATGCGGGGTATCGCTCCATTATGCTTTTTGCGGACATAAAGGAGCGGGATCTCAAGGATGAGATTTTCACCCAGTCCTTCATGCCGCGGCTCGATTCGCTGCGTTAAGCCACAACGATGAAAATGGAGAGCGCCCATGCATCGCCATCTGTGGCTGTCGATCCTGATCTTCTGCTTTTGCACCACTGCCCCGGCGGAAGAATTCAGCTTTGAGGCGGTTGAATTTGAGAAAAAGCCCTATCACCTTGGTGGCTATGTCGAGGTGCGCCCGGTAATATCACATCTGGATGACGATTCCGCTCTGTACCAACTCCTTTTCCTTGAGCACAACGAAGGGCAAACCACATCTGAATTCAATACCCGGGTACAACTGGAGGGAAGCCTGGAACATGGTGCTGGACAGGCTTTTGTACGCCTTAACACGGATTACACCCACACCTGGCAAGAGGAGTCGATCAGAAATCGGCTTTATGACGCCTATGTCAGCATCCAGGTAGCTCCCTCCATAACCCTGCAAGGCGGGAAAAAGGCCCTGCGCTGGGGGACGGGTTACGCCTGGAATCCGGTTGCGTTTCTGGAACGCCCCAAAGACCCCGGAGATCCTGAATTGAATCGGGAGGGGGTTGTCCTGATCGCGGCAGAGATGATCAAAAGCTTTTCCGCACCTCTGCAGACCCTTGTCCTGATGCCGGTGCTGTTCCCGGTGTATGACGGAATCAACGACGATTACGGCGCCAACGGGCATCTGAATTTCGGGGGCAAAGTCTACGCGCTGCTCTACAATACCGATATAGATCTGTTTTTTCTTACCGGCGCAAGTCAGAAGCAGCGCTACGGCGTCGACTTTTCACGCAATCTGGGCTCCAATTTCGAGATCCATGGCGAGTTTGCCTACCTGGCAGATCTTCACAGCAGAATTTTAGGACCCGACGGGGATATCCGCACCCGAAGCGAGAATATCCGGCGATGGCTTGTGGGGTTGCGCTATATAACCCGGTCAGAAACAACCTGGATAGCCGAGTACTACCATAATGGCGCGGGGGTAAGCTCAACAAAGATGGATAGGTACTACGCCTTCATAGAGCACGGGCGCGAAACTTTTTCCACCACCGGCTCCAGCACACTCCTGCACCAGGCCGGGAGTCTGGGCCAGAGCACCTATATAAAACAAACTCCGATGCGCAACTACCTCTATGTACGTGTAAGCCAAAAGGATGCTTTTGATATCCTGTACTTTACGCCGGCTGCAACAACAATCGTCAACCTGGATGACACCAGTTTTTCCTTTTCCCCCGAGGTTATCTACACCGGCATTACCAACCTTGAACTGCGCTTTAAAGCAACCCTTCTGCACGGTGAACGCTGGAGCGAATACCGAGAAAAATACCAGGACTGGCGCCTCGAACTACGCCTGAGAGCGCATTTCTGAAATGCACCGGCACCGTTGATCATACCCACCAGAGCACCAACGACAGGGATACAAACGATGCCATGGTGGAGAGAACGATGGAGGCAGAAGCGAGATGGGTATCGCTGTTAAGCTGGGATGACAGCACGTAAATAGCGGTGGAAGTGGGAAGGCAGAAGAATATCATTGCGGTTTTAAACGCTGTGCCTTCGACCCCGAACAGGTACAGTGACGCGGCCCCCACCAGGGGGAGTAATACGAGCTTGAACGCCACAGCAACCCCCGAGAGGCGAAAGTAGCCGGGCAGGTGCTTGAAGGAAAATGCACTCCCGATGGAGACCAGCGCCAGAGGCAGGGCCACCATGGAAGCAAGGGAAAAGGTGTTATTGATGAACGCCGGGAGTTGCATCCCCGACGCGGACAGGAGCAGACCAGCCACACACGCAATGATCAGTGGATTGGATGCGAGGGCGCGTAACAGATAACGTTGCTTTTGTGCGCGGGTCATCTCCTGACCGGAAAACCAGATCAGGATAGTGACCGCCATGACATTTATGATCGGGATCAGTATCCCCACCAGCACCGCGAACTGCACCACCCCGGCATCGCCCATGGCCTGCAGCACCACCGCCATACCGATGTAGGTATTGAAGCGATAGCAGCTCTGGGAGAAGCTTCCGGCCTGAAACGGTTCCACCCTGCCCTTGACAATAAACACCGTACTTGCAAGGAAAACCACACTCACGGCCATAATCCCCGCCCATATCAGCGATGAATCAACCGAATCCGATCCCGCAGCGGTACTCACCTTCCAGAACAGCATCGCGGGAAAAAAGATGAAATACACCAGTTTGTCGGAGGCACGGAAGAACTCGAGAGGGACAAATTCAGTACGACGCACGCCGTAACCAAGCACGATCAGGGCAATAATGGGAAACAGGGTCTCAAGAATCAAGGCAGCACCTTTGGGTGTTGAAAATATGATTTGTAACTAAACATCTCGATTAAAAATATCAGCAGGAGATGGAGCCATGTTCCCCAGTGGAAGGGTGTCTGGCTCACGGATAGAGCCAGTCAAGCCTCAGGACGAGTTTATGCGTCCCTGGAACTGGGGTGCATGGCTCCTTCCACCTCTGTGGTGAATATGTACTATGATTTTTTACACAAGTGAACTTCAGATATTAGAAAACAGGCTACTTTTTAGCAAGCATGGATATACAGAAAATTTCTATTTTGCGCCTTGTACCCGGAACACAAACCTAAACAGATTCAAAAATGTAGCCCATGTAATATAATAACGTTTTATCTGAAAAGAGAAAAGTTGAGCACATATGAACTCAATTTACCACACGGAGCGAACAGCACCTGATTTATATATATAAAAAAGAGAATCAAAGTATTTGCATGGTTTCAGTCAATTTGATATATAGGTTTAGCGTGGATTTTCGCTTTCGTTGCCCCTTCTGTACGGGCAACGGGTAACTGTATCGGGCACAGTTGTTAAAGTAACAGCGTTTTATGCCCAAACAAGGAGGAGTTTTATTATGAACAAGAGAAGATTATTTTCCGCCCTGGTGGCGGGACTGTTTGCCACATCCATGATACTGGGTGGTTCTGTTGCCGAAGCAGCAAAAACACGTCTGGCGTTTTCCGGCGGTCCCGACGGAGGCACCTTCCAGTATTTTTCCAACGCAATCTCTTCAATGCTCTCCAAGGTTGAGCCCAACCTCGAAGTATCCAACATGGCCTCTGCAGGCTCGGTAGAGAACGTGCGCCGCGTTAATTCAGGGGATGCCGATTTCGGCATTGTGTATTCCGGCGACATGTATCTGGCGCGTAACGGACGCCTCACCAACGATACCACCCAGTACACCAACGTGCTTGCCATGAGCTACCTGTACGGCGCACCCGCGCATCTGGTGGTACTGGATTCCAGTGGCATCAATAAAGTAAGCGACCTCGAAGGGAAGCGCGTTGCCGTGGGGCCTGCCGGTTCCGGTGCAGCCGCATCCGCACAGCGTTTCTTCAGTGGTGTCGGGCTCTGGGACAAGATCGATACCGAATTTATCGGCTACAGTCAGGGCGCTTCAGCGCTGGGCGATAGGCTCATTGACGCCCTGTGGGTTTTTGCCGGTTATCCCAACTCTTCCATCATTCAGGCTGCCGCGAGCAACGACATCAAAATCCTGAGTCTGGTTGAAGCAGGTGAAGCTACGGATTTCTTCCAGGACAATCCCTACTACACCAAGGTCGTTATCCCCAAGGGTACCTACCAGGGAGTTGATTATGATGTGAAGACCATCCAGGATTCAGCTATCTGGGCTGCTGGCAAGCACGTAAAGGATGAGTACGTCTACACCGCGTTGGAGAATATCTACTCACCCCAGGGGCTGAGCTTCATGCTTAGCGCCAACCGCGCTGCAAAGGCCATGAGCATAGAAGACGGCTTGTTCGGTATCGCTACGCCGGTTCATCCCGGGGCACAGAAATTCTGGACAGAAAAAGGTTTGACTCTAACCCCTGAGCAGAAGTAAAAATACAACTCACATCCTGACTAAAAAGGGAACGGGGCCGTTACAGGCGCCCGTTCCCTTTTTAATGAAAACAACATCCCCGCGTTACTGCTGATACGGAGCGAGCCATGTCCGACGAAACGAAAAAAAACTTTGAGGACCTAAGCCCGGAAGAACAGAAAAAACTCAAAAAAATTGTCGAAAAAGACTCCAAGTCGTTTCGCCAACCTACCGGGTTATGGCACTGGATCGTCGCTCTGCTGGGTGCAGCGCTGGTACTGTTTTATTTCTACGCAGCGGGGATAAGTTCTGTAGGAACCCAGTATCACCTGGGGATATATGTATTCATCACCTATATTCTGGTGTTTCTCCTCTACCCTGCGGGTAAACCCTGGGTCCGGATGGGGATGAATCTGCTTCTCGCCTTCATTCTAACCAGCGGCGCATCCATTTTCCTGGTATTCAAAGACCATATCGCCTTCCATGAAAAACTCATGGCGATAACCGGACAATTCCACGAAGGGCTGGGTGCCGGATTGGCAGCCCTCGGCTCGGCATGGATGTTTTTGTTGGTGGTATTCGCTCTGGGAGTGGTGCTTCAATATCTGGAAAACTTATGTGCGCGCCGCTGGGACAATCTTCCCACCACGTCAGACGTGCTTTTTGCAATTATTGCAGCTGGAGTTGTATATTACTGGCTGAGTCAGTTCGAAGCGTTAAACTGGCGTGCAGGAGCAGAGACAGATCTGGATGGCCTCATCAGTATTACCGGGGTTCTGATCTCGTTTGAAGTGTGCCGCCGAGTGCTGGGCTGGTCCATGACTATCATCGGTCTGCTGATGGTGGCATTTGCGTATTTCGGCCCCTACATGCCAGAGCTTCTGGCGCATCGGGGCTTCGACTTTGAGCGTATCTGCAACGCCCTGTTTCTCACCACCAACGGGGTGTTCGGGGTTATGGCCAATGTATTGGCCACCTACGTTATTCTGTTTATCTTTTTCGGAGCGTTTCTGCACAAATCCGGCGCGGGACGCTTTTTTATTGATCTTCCTCTGGCTCTGGCAGGACGCACTACTGGTGGTCCGGCAAAGGTTGCAGTTATCGCATCCGCACTGTTTGGCTCAGTTTCCGGTAGTGCTATCGCCAACACGGTTTCCACCGGTGCCTTTACTATTCCCCTTATGAAGCGCGCCGGCTTTCGCCCCCATGTTGCCGGCGCCATTGAGCCTGCCGCATCTATCGGCGGGATGTTTCTTCCCCCTATCATGGGTGCGGGTGGCTTTCTGATGGCAGAGCTTACCGGCCTGCCCTACTCCTACATCATGATGATCTCCATCGGCCCGGCGCTGCTGTATTTCTTCTCCGTATTCTGCATGATCCACTTTGAGGCTAAAAAGCTCAACATTGTCGGGATTCAGGATGAGGAGTTCCCGCACTGGAGAACTGTACTCAAGAGTGACTGGTACTTTGCTCTGCCTCTGATCATCATCACAGTACTCATGCTCATGGGACGTTCACCGGGTTACGCTGCGTTCTGGGCCACGTTTTCCTGCATTGCGGTGAGCTGGGTCAAAAAAGAGACGCGCATGGGGCCCATAGAGATCTGGGAAGCGATCCAGACCGGCGCGCGCAACACCCTCATTATCGGTGCAACTGTCGGGGTCATCGGGGTTATTGTAGGGGTTATCTCCCTTACCGGCATGGGGCTTAAATTCTCCGATCTCATTATCGCGCTTGCAGGCAACAACCTCCTTCTGGCAATCCTCCTCATCGCCCTCGCCTCGCTGGTGCTGGGGATGGGGGTGCCGGTTACCGCCTCATACCTGATCGTGGCCGTACTCGCGGTTCCGGCCCTCGGCACCTTCGGCATAGCAGCCATTGCGGCGCACCAGATTGTGTACTGGCTCAGTCAGGATTCCAATATCACCCCACCGGTGTGTGTAGCTGCATATGCGGGTGCCGCAGTGGCAGGGTCCGACCCGTGGAAGACCGGCTGGACCGCGTTCAAATTTGCTAAGATGCTGTACGTTATGCCGATCCTGTTCGCCTTTACTCCGGGAATCCTGTTCCAGGGCAAGGTGGTTGACATCAACGCGCCCAAGTTTGACGGGCCTTTTGGCAGCGTTATTGCCATGAAGGTCAAACCTGATCAGGAGATTGCTAAAGGCGATGTTGTAGCCCTGATCAATGCCGGAGGGGAGACCCTGGAGGTAAAAGCCAAAAGTGATGCCACCGCAAGCAGAATTATGGCAAACCCGGGCGGCATGATTGATTCGGGCCAGACGCTGGTACGCACGGAAAAAGCCGCAACCCCGTACAAGATATTTGCTTCATTCTTCTCCGCATTCCTGGGCACTATCGCCTTCTCCAGTCTGATGATGGGGTACTGGATTCGACGCACCAGTGTGGTAGAATGGATACTCCTGGTTCCGGCAACCATCCTGCTCTACTGGCCCACGCCCATAACTGATGCAACGGGTACGGCTATAGTCGCCCTGGTGTGGTTCATGCAGAAGAGCAAGAACAAGCGCGAAGAAAAGATGATTACACAAGAGGTCTGAAATACCACGGGGTATATGAATTGATGGAATCCCACAATGGAGGCTGCCATGCCTGAGATAAGTAAAATTCTATACGCTACCGATTTTTCCGAAGGTTCTGCTGTAGCGGCAGAATGTGCGCGTGCCTTTGCCGACATGAACGATGCCGAAGTTCTGATCCTGCATGTAATCAGTGAACTTGCGGATTCAAACCGGTTGCGGGTGCACAGCGATGACTATACGGAAATCGAACGCAGCGTGGAGCACCTAGCGTTTGATAATATGAAGAAGTTCTGCCCGCGCTATTTCAAAGAGGGGAGCTACAAAAGCAGACTTGAGGTGGGAATACCCTTCAAGGTGATCAATGAGGTAGCAAGGAAAGAGACGGATCAGATCTGATACAGCAACAACCGCAATGCAAGCAGTGCAAGCACAGCCCCGGTGATGCGATACAGCACCACCTGGGCTGTGCGCGAACTACGTAGCCCCGCCGCCAGGTATGCTGAAGCCAGTGCGATGCTGTTAAACACCAACAGCGTCGCGAGGATAAACACGCCCCCCAGTACCAACATCTGCTGCGCCGCAGCAGCACCATCCGCCTGAACAAACTGGGGCAGAAACGCGAGAAAGAATACCGAAACCTTAGGATTGCTGATATTCATCAACACCCCGCGCCTGTACAAATATCCATACGCAACATCATCCCGGCCAGATGTCCCCATGGCTGCCCCATCCGCCCTGAACGCCTGATATGCAAGATAGAGCAGGTATCCTGCCCCGCCCAGTTTCAGAAGCATAAACAGTGGTGCGGACGTGGCGATAAGGGCAGCAACCCCCAACGCCACCAGGAAGGTATGCAGCACTAACCCGGTACACAACCCCAGGGTAACAACCACTCCGGCACTTCTCCCCTGCACCGCAGACTGAGTAAGGACATAGATGTTATCCGGTCCCGGTGCGAGCCCGAGGGCGATAGATGCAAGAAAAAATTGCGCCAGTATATCAAGTGCAGGCATGATACGCCTCCCTATACAACAGATAAGGTTCACTCTCGCTTCGGCCCGGATACAACTCTAATGGCCGAAAAAAGAATGCCCCTTGAGTTATGTGCAAATATGAGTACAATAGTCAAGTATGATGCTTTCGCAAAAAATCATAAGTTGGCTAAGCAAAAATTTCGCCCTACAAGGCCTGGTGGTTTTTCAGGGGCGAAGGCATACATCAGGTATGTCGAGGTCCTGAAAAAACGCCGTAACGCCGTAAGGCGGACTTTTTGCGACGCCATCAATGATGACCTCAAACCATAAGGAGTAACACCATGTTAAGTCAAACGTTGAATCAGGCCCTTAACGAACAGATTTCCTACGAGAACTACTCTGCTTTCATCTACAAAGCCATGCAGGCATACCTTGAAAGCGAGGATCTGTCCGGGATGGCAAGCTGGATGAACATTCAGTATCAGGAGGAATTGTCACATGCTGAAAAAATGTTCCAGTTTGTGTGCGATGCCGGGGGACGAGTAGAAATACTCGGTATGGACACCCCGAACAACGAATACTCCTCCCCCCTGCAGGTGTTTGAAAAAGCCCTTGAGCACGAGCAGAAAGTCACCCGGCGCATCAACGATCTCATGGAGCAGGCCCAGGTGGAGAAAAACCATGCCGCGCAGATATTTCTGCAGTGGTTCATAACTGAACAGGTTGAAGAGGAGGCCAGCGTTAGTGAGATCATCTCCAAACTCAAGCGCATCAAGGATGACGGACGGGGTC